>JBKBWE010000003.1:0-28145 GCA_046289145.1 Sediminibacterium sp. | reverse complement strand
GTTGTTATGGAAGGGATTACTTGGCTAACCCATCGATATATAATGCATGGATTTCTTTGGTATTTGCATGAAGACCATCACCAAAAAGGTCCAGGATTTTGGGAGAAGAACGATGCCTTTTTCGTGATTTTTGCAATACCCAGTTGGTTATGTATTATGTTGGGCAGTATGAATCAAAATTATTGGGTAGTAAGTATTGGAGCAGGAATTGCTTTATATGGCTTCGCTTATTTTTTAGTGCATGAAATTATTATACACCAACGTATTAAATTATTTACCCGCAGCAATAACCGATACATTAGAGCCATTAGGTGGGCGCATAAAATGCACCACAAACATTTGCACAAAGAAGAAGGAGAGAGTTTTGGGATGTTAATTGTTGCTAAAAAATACTGGGATAAAATCAGGAGAGACGAAAAGCTAAAAGCAGTATAGTCTTTGCAAAAACAATACGACTATATTATAGCTGGAGCCGGTTGCGCAGGCATGAGTTTATTGATGCGAATGGTAGTTGACCCATTTTTTGCTTCAAAAAAAATATTGGTAATTGATGCAGATGCTAAACAGCAAAATGATCGTACTTGGTGCTTCTGGGAAACTCAGCCTGATCTTTTTGAGTCGATAGTTCATCACCAATGGAAAAAATTAGATTTCTATTCCAATCGGTATTCTTCCGAATTATCCATTGACCCTTATTATTATAAAATGATTAAGGGGATTGATTTTTACAATTACGTTAAAGCTAATACAGCTGCATTATCTAATATTGAATGGAGAAAAGCAACAGTTAAAAAATTAGTTGATACCACTTTTGAGTTCAGCGGTACAAACGATTTAGCCGGAATTGAATTAATTGATGGCGAAACCATTTATGCTGATTATGTATTCAGCAGTATTTTATTTGAACCCATTAAAGCAGCTTCTACAGAATACCATTTTTTACAGCATTTTAAGGGATGGGAAATTAAAACAGCAAGGGATTGTTTTGATTCAAGTAAAGCAGTATTCATGGACTTTAGGGTATCGCAAGAACATGGAACCACTTTTATGTATGTGCTGCCCACTTCGGCTAATACTGCGTTGATAGAATACACGTTGTTTACAGAAGAATTATTAGAAGATGAATTGTATAATGTAGCATTGCGTCAATACATTTCTGAACAATTGCAACTAAAAGACTACGAAATCTTGCATGAGGAGAAAGGGGTTATTCCAATGACGACCAAACATTTTCCTTATGCAAAGGGTCGAAATATTTACATTGGAATTGCAGGTGGACAAGCCAAAGCAAGCAGTGGATATGCATTTAAGTTTATTCAAAAAAGAACTGCTGCTTTGATTGATGCCATTAAAAATGGAAAAGATCTTTCTTTTGGCAAATCGCTGAAAGATTCAAAAGGACATTTGTATGATGCCGTTTTATTGAATGTGTTACACAATCGTAAAATGCCAGGAGATGAAATTTTCGCAGCTATTTTCAAAGGGAATAAAGCCAGTAATGTATTGGCTTTTCTAGATAATGAAAGCAGTTTATTGACCGATTTGAAAATAATGAACAGTGTACCAACGGGAATTTTCTTGCCAGCCGCTTTTCAAGAGATGAAGCAATTGATGTAATTTCATACAATGGCTAATATAGTTACCATTACCCTGAACCCCGCACTAGACAAAAGTATTTCGGTACCTGAGCTGATTCCAGAAAAAAAATTACGTGCACTATCTGCAAAAGTAGAGCCTGGTGGTGGTGGCATCAATATTTCAAGAGCTTTGAAAAAATTAGGCGTGGCTTCCGAAGCAATTATTTTATCTGGTGGATACACTGGAAAAACTTTAGAAGCTTTGTTGTCTAAGGAACAAGTGGCTTTTACTGCTATTGAAACCGAAGGAGATACGCGTGAAAATTTTGTAGTGTTTGATGAAGATAAAAAATTGCAGTATCGATTTGGCATGCCAGGAGAGCCTGTTTCTGATCATGAGTTAGGTTTATTATTGCAAGCCATAGGTCATTGCAAGCATGTTGATTATATTGTAGTGAGTGGAAGTTTGCCTCCCGGAACATCAACTATTGTATTTCACGAAATAGCCATCATTGCACAACAGCTAAATGCAAAATTAATAGTAGACACATCAGGCGATGGATTAAAAGCTGCAGTTAAAGAAGGCTTGTATTTAATAAAACCCAACTTGCGTGAATTAGCATCTTTAGTTGGTAAAGAATGGATTGACATGGCAGATGTTATTGTAACAGCCCGTCAAGTAATTGCAGCAGGATCATGTAAAGCGATGGCAGTTTCAATGGGAGCAGATGGCGCAATGTTGATTACAGCCACCGAACATTTTCATACTGTTGCACCAAAGGCACCGGTATTAAGCACCGTAGGGGCAGGGGATAGTATGGTAGCAGGAATGTTGGCAGCTTTAACCAAAGGATGGGGATGGGAGCAGGTACTACAATACGGTGTAGCTGCAGGTTCTGCAGCAACTTTACATAAAGGAACAGAGCTTTGTTCATTGGCAGATACCGAGCGCATTTTTGCGCAGATTAAGCAGAATTAATTTGCTTCAATTACATTTGCAACTATTATTGGTTTCGTAGTACAATGGATAGTATAAGAGTTTCCGAAGCTCCAGATCCAGGTTCGATTCCTGGCGAGACCACAAACCCTCGCAGCGAAAGCTGCGGTCTTTTCATTTGAGGCAGCGTCACACGCTTGCGTGTGTAAGCTGATGAAAATGGAACAGACTAGGCAACCGAAGGTTGCCGTAAAGGGTTTGAGTAAGTTCAAAACGGGAGGAAGTCAGCCGCAGGCTGACAATCCTGGCAAAGACAGGAAGATGTCTTGGTGAAAGCAGGCTGACAATCCTAGCTGAACAACGTGAAGCTGACAATCCTGGCAAAGACAGGAAGATGTCCTAGCGAATCCAGATACATATGTACCCCATATTTGATAAAATAATCTCTCTCAATAAATTCTACTGCATTTGATAATTGTATAGATTACAAGAGTTTAAAACGATTATAACTAAGCTGTATGAATGCATTGCACCAAACCGATTATTTGGTATTTCTATTTTATTTTATTCTAGTAGCAGGATATGGTATATGGGTATACCGAAGAAAGAAAGCAAAGGAAGCTAGTTCCAAAGATTATTTTTTAGCAGAAGGCTCTTTAACCTGGTGGGCCATTGGTGCGTCGTTAATTGCTTCTAATATTTCAACAGAGCAATTCATAGGAATGAGCGGGAGTGGATTTAAAATGGGCTTAGCTATTGCCAGTTATGAGTGGATGGCTGCAGTTACTTTAATTGTAGTGGCTATATTTTTTATGCCAGTTTATTTGAAAAACAAAATATTCACGATGCCACAGTTTTTGCAGGTACGTTACAACGATACCGTAGCAATGATCATGGCCGTATTCTGGTTACTGTTATATGTATTTGTAAACCTTACATCCATTTTATTCTTGGGTGCATTGGCCATCAGTAGTATCTCGGGAATATCATTCACTATATGTATGTTGGCACTAGGTTTTTTTGCCGTGCTCATTACATTGGGCGGTATGAAAGTGATTGGATACACCGATGTAATTCAAGTATTCTTTTTAATCTTGGGAGGATTGGCAGCAACATATATAGCTTTGAACTTAGTAGCAGAGCAAAACGGTACCAGTGGATTGCTCAATGGATTAGCAGTATTGCGAGAAAAAGCAGACGATCATTTTCATATGATTTTGAAGCCCGATAATCCAAGCTTTACCGATTTGCCAGGGCTTACTGTTTTAATTGGAGGATTATGGATTGCCAATTTAAATTATTGGGGATGTAACCAATATATTACTCAGCGTGCTTTAGGAGCCGATTTGAAAACAGCCCGTAATGGTTTGTTATTTGCGGGGTTTTTGAAATTGATTATGCCTGTAATAGTAGTTTTACCAGGTATTGCAGCTTATGTGATGCATCAACAAGGCTATTTTCAAACAGAGTTATTACAAGATGGAGAAGTAAACCCCGACCGCGCTTATCCGGTATTATTAAATTTATTACCGGTGGGATTAAAAGGGCTCTCTTTCGCAGCACTTACAGCAGCAGTAGTAGCATCTTTAGCAGGAAAAGCCAATAGCATTGCAACTATATTCACTTTAGATATTTACAAAAAGAAAATTAATACGGAAGCAGGAGAACAAAAAATGGTAAACATTGGAAGAATTTCCATTGTTGCTGCAATGATATTAGCAATGATAGTAGCACCATTTATGGGTATTGATAAAAAAGGTGGATTCCAATATATTCAGGAATACACGGGCTTTGTTTCACCAGGGGTATTTGCCATGTTTTTCTTAGGATTCTTCTGGAAGAAAACAAGTTCAAATGCCGCATTATTTGCAACCATTGGTGGATTTGTACTATCCATCATTTTTAAATTCATGCCAAATTATGTAGATCTTTCTTGGTTGGCCTCTTCTGGATATGCTGTTGCAAATGGGGAAGGCGTATTTGAAATTCCATTCTTAGACAGGATGGGAATTGTTTTCTTAATTTGTTTAGTAGGGATGTATTTTATTAGTATGAACGATATTAGAAAAGGTGTTCAAACCAAAGGACTAGAAGTAGATAGAAGCATGTTCAAATTGCATCCAGCATTTGTAGTAGGCGTATTAATACTATTTGGAATTATTGCCGCACTATACACTATACTCTGGTAAATAGAATGGCTATTTACCAAATGCTGCAATATTGGTACTAAATATTTTAACAGCAATAGCAATCAGGATTACACCAAAGAATTTTCTGACGGCCAGTAATCCTGATTCGCCTAATGCACGTTCAATTACTTTGAGTAATCTTAAAGTAATATAAACAACTACAAGGTTAATAAGTATACCAAACAAGATATACATTTCATCAAAGTTGGCTTTTAATGACATGATGGTAGTAAGTGTACCAGAACCAGCAATAATCGGAAAGGCAATGGGAACCACACTTCCACTTTTAGCATTGTTGTCGCCTTTAAAAATTTCATGCCCTAGCACCATTTCAAGTCGGAGTAAAAAAATCACTATCGATCCACCAACTGCAAAAGACCGAATATCTAAACCGAGAATTTTTAAAAAAGGCTTTCCTGCAAATAAAAACAAAATCATTAGGGCGCCGGAAATCAATGTCACTTGAAGTGAACGAATACCTCCGCCCATTTTTTCCTTTAAAGAAATTAGCAAGGGGATAGACCCTACAATATCAATTACCGCAAAAAGAGTAAATGTAACTGTAAGCAATTGATCTACTTGAAATTCCATGAACTTGTTTTTTTAAAGATACCAATTTTACTAAACAGTGGGTCTATGCCATTCTTTCCCTTGTCTAGAGTAATTATAGAGCAATTCATGCGTCATACTATCTTGGCTTACATTAATTTTTACTACACAACCATAATGCAATGTGAATGCATCAAAAGATTCTTTTAAAGGAGTAGAAGTAATATGAGATAGAATACTTCTTAAAACACCCCCATGGGCTACTATAACTGCGGATTCTTGTTTGGAAACAATTTCATTAAACCGATTTACCACTCTATTATGTAAATCTACATAGCTCTCTCCTTGCGGAACAGGTACATTAACAAAATCATCCATCCAGGGTTGTATCTCATCTTTAGGAATATCATTCCAAGGAAGTAATTCCCATTGGCCACAATTGAGTTCCATTAAATCATCATGAACATCAATTTCAAACCCATCAAATAAGGCATCCGCTAGTTTTTTACACCTTTGTAAAGGGCTGCTATATATTTTTACTCCTTCAGAAGGCAAATGAGGTTTTATGGCTTCTACTTCTTCTAAAAAGGTTTCGGTAATATCTAAATCGGCCTGTCCGTAACAGATGCCTTTTTCTACTTTAGGGGTGGTATGTCTAATTAAATAAATTTCCATAAGAGTAAACATCCTAAATAAAATGCAATTTCACAAACCTGTTGTGTGGCACCCAAACAATCTCCAGTATAACCACCAATCCATTTCATAAAATAACTAGCTGCAAATATTTGAACTAAATAAGCGGGAACTTGAACCCAAAGTATAAAAAAGAATAACCATCTAGCAAATCCATAACTAAAAATTAAATGGTCTAGTTGGTCAATTGGGCTATAGATTAAAATGAAAACAAGGGTAAGAGATAGCAATGAACCCAAAGCAAGTATTCCCATTTCTGCTTTGGTTAGTTTTCGATCTGCCAAGGGTTTAGACTTACTCGTATCAATGTCTTGTACATAAGGAAGTTTTTGCATGATAGTGGTTGCCCAAAAACGGCTATTGGCATGTGCAGCTATTAAAGTAATAGCAACCAATTCAATGGGAAAGAATTGCATCAATTCTAACAACAATAAAAATTTTAACGATAGTATCAAGATTAACCCAACCACCCCATACGTGCCAAGGCGACTGTCTTTCATGATGGTCAATATTTTTTCTTTAGTCCATCCTCCGCCAAAAGCATCACAACAATCTGCAAATCCATCCTCATGAAATGAGCCTGTTAATAAAATAGTGGCAATCATGGAAAACAATACAGTCAATGCGGGAGAAAAAAGCAAATCAGCCAATACCAAAACAATGGCTCCTGTTAAACCAACGACTATTCCAACCCAACTAAAATACCTAGCTGAAGCTTGTAAATGCGCTTGTTTAAATGGAAGATTACCCACAGGTATACGAGTAAAAAACATCAACGCTGTTTTAAAGAGAAGCCACTGGTATTTCATGAAAAAATTTGAATGAAGATAATTATTCTGACGCAGTACTTACACCAGCTTGTTCAAACGAAGCCATTTGATTTAAAAAAGCTACAGCCGATTCAATCAATGGAATGGCCAATGCTGCCCCTGTTCCTTCACCCAGCCTAAGACCAATATTCAGCAAAGGTGTTGCCTTTAAATGCTGTAACATTTTTGCATGGCCTTGTTCATTGCTGCTATGCGCAAAAATGCAATTGTTCATTACAGTCGATTCAATTTGTACAGCAATTAATAAGGCAGCAGTTGCTATAAATCCATCCACTACAATCACCATTTTTTCCTCAGCAGCAGCTAAGTAAGCTCCCACCATCATGGCAATTTCAAAACCACCCACCGCACATAATAATTTTAAGGGTTCGTTGCCTAGGGTATGCAGCTGATGAAATGCAGCCACTTTTTCTAATGTATTTATTTTTATAGTTAATTGCTCATCATTAGCGCCAGTTCCTCTACCCACACATGCATGAATAGGAATACCAGTGATAGCATGCATAATTAATGCAGCAGAAGAACTGTTCCCAATTCCCATTTCACCAAAGCCAATACAATTACTTCCAGCTTTTGCAACTTCATTCACTAAATGCTTTCCTTTTTCAATACTACTCAATACCGAATTGTATGTCATGGCCTCTGATAATAAATAATTAGCAGTTCCCATGCCTTGTTTTGCATGAATAAAATTGTGTTGAGTTAGATGACTTAAATCAGCATTTACACCAGCATCTACAACAGTTAATTGTAATTGATGCATTTGAGTAAATACATTAATGGCGGCTCCTCCATTTAAAAAATTTAAGACCATTTGAGCGGTTACCGATTGCGGATAAGGGTTCACTAATCCTGTAGCAGCTATGCCATGATCAGCTGCAAATACCATAATAGTAGGTCTTGCAATATAAGGTGCTGTGGTCTCTTGAATTAAACCTACTTGTAATGCAATTTCTTCTAACAAACCCAGTGCACCCAAGGGCTTGGTTTTGCTATTTATTTTGTTTTGCAGCTGATCTTTAAGCATAGCGTGAATTATAAATGTATACTAATACCCGAGTTAATTAAAAACGGAATACTATTAAATCCTCTTAAATCAGTGAATTTTTTACCAGTGATGTTTTGAGCATCTACAAATAGTTTTATCTTTTCGCCAAAACGATATTCTGCATAAGCACCCAAAATAAAATATTCAGGTAACAAAACATCGGCTCTTCTAAAACCACCAATATCCGATCTGCTACCTACATATTTTCCTACAATAGAAATGCTTGCTTTCTCATTGGAATAACTTAAACTCATATTACTTTGAAAGCCCGGTCTTCTTAGCCCATATATATAGCCAGTGTCTTTAAAATTGGTTCTGCTTTGTGTAGAATCAATCATGCTCAGGTAACTAAAATTCATATTCATTTGCAAATGCTTGCTTAAACGAATACTTGTTTCGTATTCAACACCCAATGCAGTTTGCTTAATAAAATTATAGTACTTGTTGCGAACATAGTCGTAGTCAATACCATTATTGGTGTTTCTATAAAAAGCCACCAACCTGCTGGTAAAACCAGTGTAATTATGAGAAAAACCTGCTTCAATAGTAGTACTGGTTTCTGCTTTTAAATCTCTTCTACCACTAAATGAATCAAATAGTTGAAACAAGGAAGGTGTTTTAAATGCAGTAGCTACACTACCAAATATGCGCAGCTGTTCTGAAACTGCAAATGAAGGGTTGAAAGTGAATGTGCTGCTGTTGCCATAGATGGAATGTTTATTCAACCTAAATCCTGCATCTGCAAAAAAACCTTTCTGGTTGTTAAACTGTAAAGAACTATATACAGAAGATTGATGAATTCCTGTGTCTTTGAAACCAGATTTAAAAGGTCCAAAACTACTCACCGATTCAAATTGGTTATTCATACTAGCAAAGCGATATTCAACGCCTTGTAATAAAGACCAAGATTTATTCAATTTAATGGAGGCATATAATTCAGCAAACTGTGTTTTGCCAAAATATTTATTACGTTGATAAAAACTAAAGACTGCTTTGTCGGCACTATCTCTTTCGTATCCCCTATTGGTTTGACTAAACTGATAGTTGGCCGTAAGTTGCATGCCTTTCGTTTTATACACCATGCCAAATCCTGTATTTAATAAATTGTTTTTTAATAAATACTGTTTGTCATCGTTAAATACCCCAGCATCAATGCCGGCTTGGTATTGGCTATACATCCCAAATCCTTTTAACAACAGTTGATTGCTTACAGCATATTGAACTGCTGCACTAGTACTATTACCCTTATATCCATCTGCATCATAATTTCTGCTGCCAATGGTATCCGTTGCAGCACTAAATCCATTCGTGCTAATGCCTGCATTACGCAAACTATAAGTTAGTTTTTTGTACCTGCCATACACTTGTAAATTGTTTTTAAAACTATTTAAATTGCCAGCAGTTAATGTTGCTTTTACATTGATGGGTTTGTTTACATTTTGCTTTACGGTAATAATATTAATTACACCCGCAACTGCGTCACTACCATATACAGTGCTTTGGGCCCCTCTGCACACTTCAATTCTTTCAACATCATTAATAGAAAAAAGATTCAAGTCGAATTCATTGCCAATTTGCGAAGGATCATACACAGGAATACCATCCATTAGTATCAGCGTTCTTCCGCTATTAGCGCCACGCATGAATACGGTTTGATTGGTGCCTGAATTGTTGAGGGCTCCATTAATAGTAATACCCACTGTTTCATTCAATACTTGGCCCAATGATTTACCTGAACTTTTAGACAATTCTGCTTGTCCAATTACGGTTATCACTTTACCTGTAGTACTTTGTTTTTGTTCCTGCTTATTGGCAGTAACTACTACTTCGTCTAGCACACTGGTGCGTAAACTGTCTTTTTGTGCATACAGGCCAGTACCTGTTAGCAAGGTTAGGAAGAGCGTTAATTTTTTGCTCATTGTCCATTTAATTTAAAGGTCAACAATGAGCTTCCAGGAAAATAAAAAAACGGCGAAAAATAAATTACTGCTGCAGCAGCACTTTAGATTCCATGCTTTTCACCCGAAAGCCGTGAATACTTGTTTGCTATTGGCAGGTCTTCTGGCTTCCCACCCTTTGAATATCCTTCCCATTCATTTCAGAACAGTGGTTGTAGTGATTCAAAAGTTTGCCTTGCGGCGTGGGTTACAGCTACGGGGATAGCGCCGGAATTACACCGAACTTCCCTTTTAATCATCTGACTGAGGCAGATGAACCAGTAACGCAGCAAATGTATATATTTATCCTTATGAAAGGGAACCAACAATTAAATGTTTTTAGTTTCACCATGATTGTGGTGGGCTTAGTAATAGGCATGGGTATTTTTAGATCGGCTGCAACCAGCGCCCAGCATGCCATTGAGCCCTCTGTATATTTTGCTGCTTGGTTAATTGGGGGTTTTGTTGCCCTTTGTGGGGCATTAACTTATGCAGAAATTGGCAGCAGGTTCCCTGTGACTGGGGGATATTATAAAGTGTTTTCTTATGCTTATCATCCTAGTATTGCATTTGCTATTAACTGTATTATTTTAATAAGTAATGCCGCAAGTTTAAGTGTGGTGGCAATTATTGGTAGTGGATATATTGCTAAACTATTTCCGGGGACACCTTGGACAGATGTAGACAAAGCATTGTTGAGTGCAGGGGCCATCATATTATTTTACATTATTAATTTGAGAGGACTTAAAATGAGTTCTCGCGCACAAAATATTTTAATGATCATCAAAATCAGTATGATCTTGGTGTTGATAGCAGCTTTGTTTTTCCCTTACGATACTACTACAGCCGCAGCGGTTGCGGAGTCGGCAACAGCTACAATCCCCCCAACCCCACAAATGAGTTGGATACAAAGTTTGGGGTATAGTTTAATTGCAGTTTCATTTACATATGGTGGTTACCAACAGACCATCAATTTTGGAAGTGAAGTAAAAGATCCTGCACGTAGTATTCCTAAAGGGATATTCTTTGGGATAGCTATTATTATTGGTTTATACTTATTAGTCAATTTTAGCTATTATCAAATTGTAGGCTTTGAACAAATGAAAGGAGAGAAAGAAATTGCTTATGTAGTAATAGACAAAGTATTTGGCGCAAAAGGTGCAGCTATTTTCTCCTTCTTTTTATTTTTTGGGGTACTGGCTTATGTAAATGCTCTTTTAATGAGTAATCCCAGGGTTATGTATGCCATGAGTGATGAAGGAACGATTCCAAAAATATTTTCTAAGCAAAACGAAAAGAATGGGGTATTGGTGGTGTCATTAACGGTGTTCACCCTTACTTGTTTGCTCATTTTATTTTTTGCACAAACTTTTGATGCTATTTTAAATTTTACCATTTTCTTGGACTGTTTTGGTATGGTTGCATCTAGTGCCACCATTTTTAAATTGAGAAAGCAAACCAAGCATTTGGACGGAACGGGCATTTATAAAATGAAGCTCTTTCCTTTATTGCCCTTGATTTTTATGGCAACCTATTGTTTTGTTGGGGTGAGCATAGCCATTCAAACACCCAATACCGCTATTATTGGTACGGCTGTTTTAGCAGTATTTATGGCCATTTACTTCATAACTCAACGGTTCAAAAAGCCAGTATAAGGCTATAAACTGCCTTTCATACTAATTTTAACACAAAACCATCCCTTTCCTTTCCGTCTGTCTAAATTCTGTGAAAGCCTCGCCGAATAACTTATTTTTGTTCTATGAGGAATTTACTATTACTAATGGTCGGTTGTTTTACGTTCGCTGGGCAAATAGTTGCGCAGGGTTCAACAGACAAATGGAACCTTCAGCGTTGTGTGGAATACGCTGCTAAAAACAATATTTCGGTAAAGCAAGCCGATATTCAGGCAAGATTAGCTGCATTGGAAGTGGAGCGAACCAAATTGTCTCAATATCCCTCTGCCAGTGCAAATACCAATTTGGGTACGCAGTTTGGTAGATCTATTGATCCTACTACTAACTTGTTTACTACTACCCAGTTGTTGTTCCAACAGGTAAACCTGAATGTGAATGCCACTGTATTTAACTGGGGAGCATTGAAAGCAGACCGTCAGATTGCAGGATTTAATGCGCAAGCCGCATTAGCCGATATCGAAAGAATCACCAATGATGTTTCATTAAGTATAGCTACGTTCTTTTTGCAAGTAGTGGCCGCTAAGCAGCAAATTGCTATTGCTGAAGTGCAAGTAGGCCAAACCCAATCTCAGTTAGGTTTTACCCGCAAGCGTGTAGAAGCTGGTGCATTACCTGAGTTAAGTGCTGCTGAAATTGAGGCGCAACTTGCTAGAGACAGTACTTCATTGGTTAGTGCTAATGCAACTTTTCAGCAAGCGGTGATTCAATTGAAAGCTGCCATCAACTTAGATATGTCGGTTTCATTTGATGTAGAAATTCCTGCAGTAGACAATATTCCATTGCAACCATTGGGAGAATTAGACCCTGCTTTTTTATATCAATTAGCATTGAATAATCAACCAGCACAAAAAGTTAGTGACCTAAGAATTAAGTCGGCTGAAGCTTCAATTAAGAGAGCTCGTTCTGCATTTTATCCAACCATTTCTGCATTTGGTGGATTGGGATCTAACTTTGCTAATGCCGCTACAACAATTACCGGAGCAAATGTGATTGGTACCAGACCTACTACCAACTTTGTAACAGTTAATAACCAAAACTACCAGGTGTTTCAGCCAGATATACAATTAACTTCTTCTAAAAGAAACTTCTTTCAGATGTGGAGTGGTTGGGGCGGACAATTAGAACAGAACTTTAGGCAAAACTTTGGGTTTAACGTTCAGATACCCATTTTTAATGCGGGTTCTGCTAAATTGGGATATGAGCGTTCTAAATTAAATTTAAGAACAGCACAAGTTTCAAGACAACAAGCAGATTTAACCTTGCAGCAAAATATTTATCAAGCACATACCAATGCAATGGCTGCTATTCAACGTTTTCATGCGAGTGATAAATCTGTAGAAGCCTCTCAAAAGGCATACGATTATGCACGCAAACGTTTTGAAGCTGGCTTGTCTAACACATTGGATTTAATTACCAATCAGAACAATTTGCTAAGAGCTAAGCTAGATAGATTGAATAATCAGTTTGATTATATATTTAGAATTAAACTACTAGAATTTTACAAAGGTCAAGGCATTAAATTATAAAAAACAAATCATGAGCAAGAAGTTAATCTGGATTATTGTAGGCCTAGTAGTTATCATAGGCGTTATTATAGGCCTAAAGAAAGCAGGAGTTATAGGTAAAGAAGAAGGGATAAAAGTTACTGCTGAAGCGGTACAACGCAGAACGATTATTGAAACCGTTAATGCGAGCGGAAAGGTTTATCCTGAAATTGAAGTAAAGATAAGTCCTGACGTAAGCGGTGAAATAGTTGAATTAACTGTTGCTGAGGGCGATACCGTAAAAAGAGGTCAAGTATTGGCAAGAATTTACGCAGATATCTTAAATTCTCAAAGAGACCAAGTAGCAGCTGGTGTTAGTCAGCAACAAGCCCAGGTTTCTAATACCACAGCACAATCTGCGGCAATTAAAGCCACATTAGATCAAGCTGAAACACAATACAATCGTCAAAAGAAATTATTGGATGAGAAAGTAATCAGCCGTTTAGAATTTGAACAAGCTGAGCAAGCGGTAAAAAGTGCAAGAGCAAATTACAATGCAGCAATGGAAGGCATTAAAAGTGCTAAAGCTGGTGTTCAAAGTGTTCAAGCACAGTTAAACAGAGCAAATAAAGATATTGGTAGAACATTAATTACATCTCCAATGGATGGGGTGATTAGCTTATTGGCCATTAAAAAAGGAGAGCGTGTTGCTGGTAATAGTTTTAACGTAGGTACCGAAATGATGCGTGTAGCTGATATGCGCAGTTTTGAGGTAAGGGTTGATGTTGGTGAGAATGATATACCAAAAGTTAAATTAGGCGATACAGCCATTGTAGAAGTAGATGCGTATACCAGCAGAAAGTTCAAAGGCATTGTTTATAAAATTGCGAATCCTAGCACTGGTAATACACTTACTGCAAATGCAAGTGCAGAAGTAACCAACTATAAAGTGCATATACGTTTATTACCAGAAAGTTATAAAGACTTAGTTGTTCCAGGTAGATCTTTTCCTTTCCGTCCAGGTATGACTGCTAGTGCAGATATTCAAACTAAGAGTAAATACAATGTATTATCTGTTCCACTAAATGCGGTAACTACCAGAGACAGCAAAGAAGATCAGAAAGAGAAAAAAGACGAAAAGAAAACCGACAATAAGGTAGCACAAGTTGAAAAAGCAGAGCAAAAATCTGTATCATCTGATGACTCTATTGAAGAAGTGGTATTCATTTTACAAAAAGACAATAAGGTTAAAAAAGTAAAAGTGAAAACTGCTATTCAAGATTTGAATAATATTGAAATTACTGAAGGAGTGAAGGAAGGTGATAAAGTAATTACTGGCCCTTACTCAATTGTAAGCAAAATGCTAAAAGATGGCAACTTGGTTACTATAGTAGAAAAAGACAAATTGTTCGACGAGAAGAAAAAGGACTAAGTTCTTTAGATAAAATTTCAACAATGGACGGCTAAGTACCGTCCATTTGTTTTTCTGTATGTTTGCTGAATTATTAGCGATAAAACAGCCATATGCAGTTTGGAATTATTGGAGGTGGAAGCTGGGCAACTGCTTTAGCTAAAATTCTCACCGATAGCGGCAATACCATTCATTGGTTCATAAGAAATGAGGATAGCATTCATTATTTTAAGAAGCGAAAGCACAATCCACATTACTTAAGCACTGCTTATTTTAACCCAGCACAATTACAATTAACGACTGATATTAACGCAGTTATAGAAGCGTCAGACGTTCTCGTGATTGCAGTGCCTTCAGCTTATGTTGAAGATGCATTGGCACAAGTTTCTGCCGAAAAATGGCAGGGTAAAAAAATTGTTTCTGCGGTAAAAGGAATTACACCTACTAAGAACCAATTATTACATGAGTATTTAGCAGAGACTGTTCAATTTCCATTGAACAATTATTTTACATTGTTAGGGCCATGTCATGCAGAGGAAGTGGCAGCGGAAAAATTATCTTATCTCACATTTTCGGGTGCTGATGAAGCAGAAACCACCGCAATTGCTGCTTGTTTTAAAACCGACTATATTAATACAGTTGTGAATAACGATGTAGTTGGGGTGCAATATGCAGCGGTAATGAAAAATATTTATGCGCTAGGTGCAGGTATTGCCCATGGCTTAGAATATGGAGACAATTTTCTGAGTGTATACATTGCCAATTGTGCCAACGAAATGGGCGGATTTTTAGAAAAGATTGCCCCAGGAACTTGTAGTGAAAAAAATTATACCGCATCAGTTTATTTAGGAGACTTATTAGTAACCTGTTATTCTTTATTCAGCAGAAACCGCACTTTTGGTAATATGTTGGGAAAGGGGTATTCAGTTAAATCGGCTCAACTAGAACTCAATATGTTGCCTGAAGGGTACTTTGCTAGTAAGTGTATATATAAAACCAATAATACGGTTTTAGCCAATATGCCCATTGCTAGTGCCATCTATGCTATATTATGGGAACAGTTGCCCGCAGAGGATGGGTTTAAACAAATAGAAAGTTTTTTAATATAGATTTAAACAAAATTTTCTTAAATATGTATTAAATACATAAACTATTAACTGTGCCAGAAACGATTATTCGAAAAGTTAGAGAACAAAGAAATTACACCCAAGATTTTGTTGCAAAGCAAATGGGCATATCCCAAAATGCTTACAGCAAAATTGAGAATGGGTATACCCAGCTTACGGTAAAACATATTAAAGACCTTTCTAAAATTTTAGAAGTTTCTTTAATGGAATTATTGAGAGACGACTTTGAAATTCATAAACCCAACCATATTCATACTGAGAGTATTAATAAAGACAATTTATTAATGGCTATTAAACAAATAGCAGATAAATTGAATGAGAAGCACCCGCAAAAACATGATTTTTATCCAATAGTCATGAGCTTATTACAAACAGTGGATACTACCGTTGACAATATTCACTAGTATTAATTGGTTTATTCTTCTCTAAATAAATGAGCTGCAATCCCATCTGCCATGAATTTTCCTGCAGGAGAAAGAATTAGCTGTGAATGAGTATGAACCAATAGTTCATCTTTGATATAATGGGATGCATCTATTAAAAGGTCATCAAAAATTGCTTTTCCAGCTATTGCATTTAGTCTATTTGCATCAATGCCTTCACTGGTTCTTAGTGCAGTCATAATATATTCGTTGGTTTGTTGCACCACAGTTAATTCTTCTAATTCAAATGGAACAACACTTTGAGCAAGTGATTGAATATATAATGCGTTATTACTGATATTCCACTGTCTGCTTATACCATTAAAAGAATGAGCCGCAGGTCCTAGACCTAAATAATGTTGTCCTGACCAATAATTGGCATTGTGAATACTTCTTTTGCCAGGCAATGAAAAATTAGAAATTTCATATTGTTCAAATCCAGCAGCAGCAGTCATTTCCTGTAAAATGCTAAAATGACGGGCTTGGTGTGCGGCATCAATATTGGGTAGTTCTAGCTTGTTAATTTTATGCGCTAGTGCAGTTTTAGGTTCTACTGTTAATGCATAACAAGATAAATGAGGAACCCCTGTATTAATGGCAATTTCAAGATTATTGATCCAATTTTCATTAGATAAACTAGGTCCACCATAAATTAAATCAATCGAAATATTTTGAAAGCCTGCTTTTTGTGCCAGCCCAATACAGTTTAAAGCCTGTTCAGCATTATGTGCACGTCCCATCCATTGGAGGTCTTCGTCTTTAAAAGACTGAATGCCGATGCTTAAGCGATTAATTCCCAAATTAACCCAATCGGTTAATTGCTCGGGGTTAATATCATCAGGATTTGCTTCCAGTGTAATTTCTGCATGGGGCATTAAAGTAAAATGCGTTTTTACTGCATCAAGTAGTATCAATAAATGGGCTCTTTTTAATAAAGAAGGAGTTCCACCACCCAAATAAAGGGTTTCAATAGGCTCCGAAAGGTAATTTTTCTGTAATTGTATTTCTTGTACAATCGCATCAATTACTTGATTAATCAATTGATGATTGGTAGAAAAATGAAAGTTACAATAGTTGCAAGCTTTTCTACAGAAAGGGATATGAATATAAATTCCTGCCATTTGATATTTAAAAATTAAAATTAGCAATGTTCTGCTAACCTGAACGTTTAATCATTATCTATCAATAATTTTGCTGGAATGCAGCTGCGAATTTTTCTGATTTTATTTTTTGCAACAATGGGGCTATTGGTTTCTGCGCAGCAGGATTCAAGCCACCTGCCAACGCATCCTTACCTACCCTTGAATAAGCGCGCGATATTCATGATAGTAGATTATCACCAGAAAGAGTCGAAAGATGCGCTATTTTATGCTTTGCTTTTCTTGGTGTTCTTATTAGGTTTTATTAAGACGGCTTTCCCCAAATATTTTCAAAATTTGTTCAAGTTATTTTTTCAAACTTCATTAAGACAAAAACAAACCAAAGAACAGTTGGCCCAAGATAGCTTTGCTTCCTTGCTGATCAACTTGCTTTTTTTGCTATCAACTGGAATGTTTATTACGCTAGTAATACAATATAATCAATGGGCAAGTATGCCATTTTGGTTGCTTTATGCGTACGTTACTGCTGTTTTAGGAATTATTTATACCGGTAAGTACCTATTTATATCATTTGCTGGTTGGGTTTTTAATAATAGCTCATCCGCCTCCTCCTATTTGTTTTTGGTTGCAGTAGTAAACAGAATTATGGGGGTGGTTTTACTTCCCTTAACCGTATTATTGGCATTTGCAGATCCAACAATAGGCAGCATTGTTGCCACGATCTCTTTCGGTGTTGTAACATTGTTATTTATTTATCGGTATTTAGTGTCTTTTGGCTTGCTTAGGACCGATCTTCAACTAAATCCTTTTCATTTTTTCCTTTACCTTTGCGCCGTGGAAATTTTGCCAATGGCCCTGATTTATAAGCTATTGGTAGAAAATATGGGCTGATATTTTACATTTGCAAAACACAAGAGCAAGCAATGAGCAAAAACGGATCTAAGCAAGAAGTAAATTCGAAAACAGCCAGAAAGATTCTTATTTCGCAGCCAAAGCCAGAGAGTGAAAGATCTCCTTACTTTGACTTAGAAAGAAAGCACAATGTTGAATTGGTATTTCATCCATTCATCGTGTTAGAAGGAATTCCTGCTAGAGATTTTCGCAAGCAAAAAATTGATGTGCAGCAGTATTCTGGCATCATTTTCACTAGCCGTAATGCCATCGATCATTTTTTTAGAATGAGCGAAGAATTAAAATTGAGTATTGCTCAGGATACCAAGTATTTCTGCATTACAGAAGCGGTGGCCCTCTATTTGCAAAAGTTTATTCTTTATAGAAAGCGAAAAGTGTTTTATGGTGCCGATGGTACTAATAAGAGCATGTTAGATGTAATTAATAAGCACAAAGAAGCCGAGAAGTTTTTATACGTATGTAGCGAAAACCAACAAGACAGTGAAATTTGTAGTTGGTTAAAGAACAATAAATGCGACTTCCAGTTGGCATATATGTACCGCACTATTAGCAATGATATCAAGCCCGTTTTACAAAAGAACGATTATGATATGATTTGCTTTTTTACCCCAAGTGGAGTAAAAAGCTTACTAGATAATTTTCCTGATTTTAAACAAAACGGAACAGTTTTAACCGCATTTGGTAGTAACACATCAAAAGCAGTTGTAGACGCTGGCTTTAATTTAGAGATTCAAGTTCCTAGCCCACAACGACCAAGCATGGTGGCAGCTTTAGACCAATTTTTAGCTACGACAAAAGTAGTTAAAAAGGTTGCCAGCAAAGCCCCAACAAAAAAAGCAGCAAAATCAAACAAATAATTGTTTAAGAAGAACCCCTCAAAAGAGGGGTTTCTTTTTATCAACAGGCAACATTTGGCCTTTTTTTCCGTTCTAAACTATCTTTAGCAATTATGTAACAACTTTATAAGTAATTTGCTTTAGACAGGCCCTATGAACAAACCTATTTTACTAGAAATTAATTAGTTACTATTGATTGTAAATTTTACTTAAAAACCAATAAGACGAGGCACTTTTAATAGTACCAAGTCATTTGAAACATATATTTGCTCCTGTCAAAATCAATTGTGGTCATGAAAAGACATTTTTATTTGGTTATTACGGCGTTTTGTGCGTTAACTGTTACCTCGTGTGGCTTAATCAAAGGGAAGGGTGCCAAGAAGGGATTGCCAGATGATGGCCAACTTCATGGGGTTTCGCCTAATGCAAAGCAGAATATGAATCCTCCAAGGAATATGGTTTACATACAACCGGGAACTTTCCATATGGGACCAAGCGATGAGGATATCAGCTATCAATATACCACCCGAAACAGACAAGTGTCTATTCCAGGTTTTTGGATGGATGCCACGGAAATCACTAATAATGACTATCGCCAGTTTGTAAACTGGGTTAGAGATTCTCTTTCTTTTAAGATTCTATTTGGACAAGGGATTAATAAGGATGATGATACCATGGCAGTAGATTGGGCCAAGGTAAAAACCATTAAATGGGATAGAAAAACCGTTGAACAGTTGAATGAATTGAACTTGGCTCCAGATAACCGTTTGTATGGTAAGCCTGAAATTGATCCTGACAAATTGATTTACAGAATCGAATATTTTGATTTAGCAGAAGCGGCTAAAAGAGAGAATGCTGGTCAACCACGCAAAAATTTTATTGTAAAAAGAAATCAGAAAGTATATCCAGATACATTGGTTTGGATGAGAGACTTCTCTTACTCATATAATGAGCCAATGACCAAGCGTTATTTTTCACACCCATCTTTTGGAGATTATCCAGTGGTAGGGGTAACCTGGAAGCAAGCAATGGCTTTCTGTAGCTGGAGAACGCATTATCAAAATGCATTCTTAGGCAGGAAAAACTTGGCGTATGATGGCGATTATCGTTTGCCTTCAGAAGCAGAGTGGGAATATGCTGCACGTGGTGGCAGAACCAACTCAATGTTCCCTTGGGGTAACTATTATACCAGAAATAAAAAGGGCTGTTTATTGGCCAACTTTAAACCAGGTAGAGGCAACTACGCAGAAGATGGTGGTTACTACACTGTAAAAGCCAATGCTTATTGGCCTAATGATTATGGCTTGTACAATATGAGCGGTAACGTGGCCGAGTGGACTGGTTCTTATTTCTATGAAGGGTCTTATAACTTCTTATCTGATATGAGCCCTGATGTGCGTTATGATGCAAAAGATTCAGATCGTCCTCGCGAAAAACGCAAGGTGATCAGAGGTGGTTCATGGAAAGATACACAATACCAAATTCAAGTAAGTACCCGTAACTACGAATACCAAGACACAGCAAAATCTTATATCGGTTTCCGTTGTGTGATTGATTTGGCTCCAAAAATGAAAAAATAAAATAAACTACAAAAAATACAATTATGGCTTCAGGTGTTTCTCCTACAGTTAATCGCGCGGTAAACGTTGTTGTATCTCTTGGTGCGGCCGTGGTAATCTTTGGTGCGATGGCAAAAATACTTCACCTTTCTTGGGCAGACTGGGCCTTGAAAATTGGTTTAACAACAGAGGCTTTGATATTTATTATCTATGCTATTTTGCCTCCTCCAGATATGGGTGCTCCAACCGTTGTTGCAGATGCCGGTAATCCTGCCTTAAAAAGCATGGAGAAAATGTTGGCTGAAGCGGATATTACACCTGCTAACCTTGGAAAATTAAGCGAAGGCTTTAAGAAATTAGGCAGTACTGTAGAAAAAATGGGCGAAATCAGTGATGTAGTAAAATCTACTGGTGATTTTACTGCAAATTCAAAAGCAGCAGCAACTGCATTGGGTTCTGTAGCTACAGCAGTAAATGGTGCAGTACATTCCTTATCTAGTTTTGAAGCAGCAGCTGAAAGCAATAAGCAGTTCCATATTCAGGTTCAGGGACTAACTAAAAACTTATCATCTCTAAATACTATTTATGAATTAGAATTACAAGAGAGTAATAATCACCTTAAAGCATTAAATCAGTTTTATGGTAAATTATCTGCTGCCTCAGAAGCGATGAATAATACTGCTGAAGATGCAAACAGAGCAAAAGAACAAATTGCAGCATTAGCGAATAACCTTACCAAGTTGAATCAGGTATATGGTAGTATGCTTACTGCAATGCAGGGTAGATAAGCTGAATAGTAAACTGAATTGATCAAACGTATTTAGATAAACAAAAGATAGTATGTCATTACCCAAGGAACCGCGGCAGAAGATGATTAACATGATGTATCTCGTGTTAACGGCTTTGCTTGCTTTGAACGTTTCTTCAGAAATATTGAATGCTTTTAAAACCGTAGACAAAAGCCTTATGACGGCTACTGGTGTTGCGGAAAAAAAGAATTCAGAGATTTTTAAATCGTTCCAGAAAAAAATTGAAGACCCTACAACTAGAGACAAGGCAGGAGTTTGGTTGCCTAAAGCCCAAAAAGCAAAAACGCTTTCCGATGAGGTTTACAATTATATTGAAGCGCTAAAAGCAGAATTAAAAAGAGAAGCTGGTCTTAAAATGGTGGATGGTAAGGAAGATTTTAAAGAAGATGATTTAGATGCAGCTACGCGTTTGTTTGTATCTGCACCTCCATCAGGAAAAGGAAAAGGAAAAGAATTATTTGATAAGCTAGCTAATTTTAAGAAGCTATTATTAGAAATTGATCCTGAAATGGCAGCTGCAATTGGCACCAACTTGCCTTTAGACTTACCTGCTGTTAAAAGTGAAAAAGATAAAGAAGAATGGGCATATACCTTTTTTCATATGACCCCTACAGTGGCTGGTATTACCATCCTCAGTAAGTTTCAGAACGATATTAAGAACAGCGAATCTCAAGCCGTTGAGTTTTGCCATAAAGAAATTGGTGAAGTTGAATTGGTATATGATCAATTCCAAGCAATTGCCAATGCCAATGCAAGCTATGTAATGCCTGGCGAAGAAATTGTGATTAATGCGGGTGTAGGTGCATTTAACAGTGCGTCTCAACCAAAGGTTTCTGTGGATGGTGCAAGTGCTACACCAACACCAGATGGTTCATTCGAATATAAGTTTAGACCAACTGGAAGTGGTTCAAAAAATGTAACCATTTCTTTTGTGAAGCCTGATGGAACCACTGCATCTGTAACCAAAGAAATTAAGTATACCGTTGGTGTACCTTCTGGATTGGTGGTTTCTACGGATAAAACAAGGGTCTTTTACCAAGGCTTAGAAAATCCATTAAGTGTTACTGGTGGAAGTGGAGACGAGAAAGTGAATGTATCTATTGAAGGAGCAGGAATTGGATTCCGTAAAGCGGGCCCTGGTCAATACATAGTTACTGCTGCTTCTTTAGGGTCTGCTACAGTGAATGCAACCGATGGTAAGAATACCCAAAAGATTGTAATACCTATTAAGCGTGTACCCAATCCATTGGCAACAGTGGGTGGTAAAGCAGGTGGGCCAATTGCTGCAAACGTGTTCAGGGTTCAAAAAGGGGTGGCGGCAGAATTAAAAGACTTTATTTTCGAAGGAGTAAAGTATGATGTAGTTTCTTTTACACTTATTTGTACTGGAAGAGGTTTTGAAGAAAGCGGATTCGGAATTGCTGAAGTATCAGGAGCTTATTTTAATGCTGAAGCAAAAGCTTTATTAAATAAATGTCAGGCTGGATCAACCGTGGTGATTGACGAAATTAAAGTGAGTGGACCTGGTGGAACTAGATTATTGGATCAAAATATTTCATTTACTCTACAATAATGGTGCGTATGAAAAAGATTGTTTATTCAGGATTATTGATGACTACTGCCATGGTAGTAGCAATGGGTGCAATGGCGCAGTCTAAATATAAAAAGCCTGCAACAACAGCAGCCAAGCCAGCTACAACAACAGCCAAGCCTGCAGCAACTAAACCAGCTGCTAAAAAGCCTACATCAAAATATGCTGCTGCTAAAACTAAAATCAATCAGGTTAACCCAGCTGCAGATACAACAATAACACCAACTGAGCCTGTTACAGGAACATCTAGGTATAGAACTACCAATAATAACACAGCACTAGGAACAGGTACAACAACAACTAATCCAACTGCCGCTGTTACTTTTAGTTTTGACACAACGGTTCAAGGAGGTTTTGATGCGAAGCCTGAGGTTTCGTTAAGAAACAATTATGCAATGCTAAGAACCCAAGTAAGAGATCGTAAGCCTTTGGAATACGAAGACCTACGCGAAGATGATGCGGTATTTAGTCATTTCATTTGGAGAGAGATTGATGCAAGAGAAAAAATTAATCAATCATTTATGTATCCAGGTAAAGATGATAATGGCGATCAACGCTTTTTCTCTTTATTATTAAGTGCCATTAAAAATGATAGTGTTACCGCTTTTTCTGCAGACAACGATCGATTCACCACCCCGCTTACTACTTCTCAAGTGATGTCTATGGTAAGTGGTGCTTTAGACACTGTTGATGTAGTTGATCCAGCTACTGGAGCTGTTGAAAAAGTAATCACTAAGAAACCTAAGTTTAGTCCTGATTCAGTCTATACTTTCCGAATTAAAGAACAAATCATTTTCGACAAAGAGAGCAGCAGAATGTTTACGCGTATTTTAGGTATTGCTCCTATTGCTAAGCAAGTGGTTGCAGGAAAGTCTTTACCAAGGGTTTTATTCTGGGTATATTACCCTGATATCAGGGCTTCACTAACCAAATTTGATGTTTACAACCCTAAAAATATTGCTGCAAGAATGACTTGGGAAGAATTATTTGAAAGTCGTTTCTTCAGTAGCTATATCATTAAGAGTACCATTAATAACCCAGGTGATAAATCGTTAAGCGCATTTATTAAAGATCCTTTGTTCAGATTATTAGAAGGGGAGAATATTAAGGCTAAGATTATGAATTACGAACAAGATTTGTGGGCTTATTAAGCCTTGAAAATATCATTTGATTCCACAAAAAGGGGCCACTGGCCCCTTTTTTCATTCAATGGGCTTATTAACAGTTATTGGATAAAGTTTTTTTTATATTTTATGTAGGAAACTGTAATTTCACCTCGGTTTTTCATAGGATATTGGATTTTAAAAACGGGGCTGGATTTCTATCCTGGCCCTTTTTTATTCCTTCCCCTTAAAATACTTCGTTAGAATAGCAGCTCTATTTACTCCAACCACGATTGCCAACGATTGCTCCGATTGAAGTTTAATATTTTTTACCGATTTAAAATTGCGCAATAATTCATCAATGGTTGCTTTTCCAATACCAGGCAATTGTTCTAATTCATTTTTAAATGTACCCTTTGACCGTTGGTTTCTATGAAATGTAATGCCAAAACGATGTACTTCGTCTCTAATTCTTCTCACTAATTTTAATGAATCGCTACTCATGGGCAGCTTAAATGATTCCGAATCTCCTGGGAAAAATATTTCTTCTTCATTTTTTGCCAAGCCCACCACGGTAGTTGCGCCCACTAAGTCTAGTTCTTTAAAAGCTTCCATTGCAGAGCTTAATTGGCCTTTACCGCCATCTATTATTACTAATTGAGGAAATGGTAGGGCTTCTTCTTTTAAGCGTTTGTAGCGCCTGTAAACCACTTCTTTCATAGTGGCAAAATCATTAATGCCTTCCACTGTTTTTACATTAAATCTGCGATAGTCGTTTTTAGAAGGGATTCCATTTTTAAAGCAAACCATTGCACTTACCGGATATGCTCCTTGAAAATTAGAGTTATCAAAGCATTCAATATGAAGCGGCACTTCATCCAATTGTAAGTACTGCTGTAATTCGTACAATACCTTTTTTTGCTCGTCATCTGTTTTGCCCTCCAATCGTAACATTTTTTTCTTTCGCAACTCTTCTTTAAAATAAGCCACATTTTTCAGGGAGAGGTCTAATAGTTTTCTTTTATCACCCGCTTTAGGAATGGTAATGATAATAGAAGGATCAGGATATTCAATAGGGAAGGGAACAATCAATTCTTTGGCCATGCTATTAAAAGTGTTGCGTAACTCGCCAATTACCCAAACCAATACTTCTTCTTCAGTTTCTTCTAATTTAGTTTCAATGGGAACTGAATGGGTTTGAACAATAGTACCATTTTGAACCATCAAATAGTTTACATAAGCTTTGTTGTCGTCTTTGGCTATACTGAATACATCAATATTGGTTAAATGCTTGCTTACTACTACCGATGAAGATTGATAGTTTTCTAAATGATCAATCTTTTTACGAATTAATTCGGCTTTCTCAAACTCAAGCCCCATGGCATATTGCTGCATTTCTTCTTTAAACTGCGCAATCACCGAACCTAGGTTTCCTTTTAGGATATTGCGCATTTGTTGAATGCCATTTTGATAATCTTCCAACGACTGCAAACCTTCGCATGGTCCTTTGCAATTACCCAAATGGTATTCTAAACAAACTTTAAATTTTCCCGCAGCAATATTTTCCTTGCTTAAGTTGAGCTTGCAACTTCTTAATGGAATATATTGTTTTACAAATTCAATGAGCTCTCTAACTTTTCCCGCAGAAGTAAAAGGGCCAATATATTCTGACCCATCATTGATTTTTCTTCGGGTTAAAAATATTCTTGGAAAAGCTTCGCGCTTTACTACTATATAAGGATAGGTTTTGTCGTCCTTTAATTCAATATTATACTTGGGTTTATATTCTTTAATTAAGGCATTCTCTAACAAAAATGCATCTTGTTCAGAATCTACAATCGTGAATTCAATTTGATGAATTCGTTTAACCAATTCGTGCGTTTTATATCCTACAAAACTTTTACTAAAATAAGAGCTTACTCTTTTACGTAAACTTTTTGCTTTTCCTACATATAATAGCGAATGCTCTTTATCGTAGTATTTGTAAATACCTGGTTGTAAAGGAATCGTATGGGCTATTTGTTGAAAAGCTTCTTGCGTCATTATTGATCTTGGTTTTTCCAACTAATTTCCTTGCTACTACTTTCATTAAACCCTTGTTGGGTTCTTTTTGAACGGCTAATGACAAATTGTTTATTGGCAACCCAGCTATATTGTTCAGTAATTGTAGTATCCCCTGATTGTTGAATTACTCGTATAAACAATCGCTTAGGCAAATTGGTTTGCAGGTTTAACAGTAAGTCTATGTTTTTAATGGAAGCATTTGTGCTACTATAATTGATAGTATAACTTTCGGTGCCTAAGTCTTGAAAAACAGATTCTGTAAATAAATTTTTATTTGCCGTAAACCATTGGGCTTTTTTTAAAATAACTGAGGCTGCAGCAAGAAAATCGTCTTTGCTTATTGCAAAAGAACTGCTACCTGTTCCCTTAATTGTTTTTTCAACAATCATAAAATTGCGCAAGTCTACATATTTCATTTCGTCTGTAATAAAATTCGCGATTGGATAATATTTGGCAGTATCCGCAATCGCTTTATTGCTTGAAGTATCAGCGGGCTTGTTATTATCACAAGCTATAATCCCCCCAAATAAAAAGCAAAACAAACTAATTCGAAAAGAAATATTCATGCAGCAAAACTATCCAAAAACAAGCAATTAGCGTTGCTTTGTAAATGCTAAGCGAATACCATAATCCATTAGGTACTCCTTAATTGGATATCGATTGGTATAAGTAGGCAAATGTTGGTACCTGATTTGAGGACCTAACTGCCAAAGATTTGAGCCAGACTTAAAGTTGACATGGATGCCAGCACTGGTATTGATATTCCACCTGCGTACAAAACCATTGCCATCAGCGTAGTTTTTAAAATCGGTAGAAAGTAAGAATACGTTTGAATCAAAAGAATAAGTGGGTTGTACAGTAGCTTCAGCACTTATACCAAATTGTTTTCCTTTAATAAAATCCCACTGAACTCCTACAGGTAATGCAATTTGAAAGCTCTTATTGTCTAATTGTTCTTGTTTAAAGCCACCAGAATTATTGTAATTCGAGAACATGTTTAAATTTTCTACATTGCCATTGTTGATTAAAGAAACAGTTGCCAAGCCAGTATTAGCCCTGAATGTTTCAATATGATAATGACGAATATTTACTTGTATACCTGTTTTAAATTTAAGTATTGAATTGATATTGTATAATGCAGCTAATCCAAGTTCTAAGCCCATTCCAGGACGATGACGCACCACTTCATTTACTCCAGCAGTATAGTTTAAAGCCAAAGGCACATTTTGTGCCGGTGCCATATTATTCGGCTGAATAATTTCTTTTACCTGTGCATCAGATAAAGAGCGATAGCTGGTAGAAGGAGTGATGTAGAACTGAAATCCAATTCGCTTATTAGGGATAGGCAAACTGATAGCGTTATTAATAGGCTGTGTTCTTTTTTCATCATTTAAATTAATACTCAAGGAGTTTTCTTCCGCAGATTTAGCTAATTGTATTTGGCCAACTCCAACAAGGTCAGATGAGCTGGAGACAGTTTCTGTTGCACTTAATTTTAATGCTAAAGGAAGCGCTATTTCATTTTCTTCTGTTTCTTTTTTAGCCTCATTATTAGCAACCATTATTTCATTAATTGCAGGTAGCGTATTGATTGCATTACTATTAATAGTTGTATGAGCCATCTGCCAATCTATATTGGTTGTTGTTGGAACAGTAGCAATTGGCTCTCTTAAATGTGTAATGGTATGCTCAGTTATATGATTGGGTTCAATTGCTTGATAATAGGCTTCTTTAGGAGCTGGTGCATGCATGCGGGTTTCAACAGGTGCAGCAATTGATTTGGTTGGATTATTACTTACTACAAAACGGAAACGGTCTGCAGAGGGCGCAATTAATAAAGTAGAAATGGTTAAACTGACAATGACCAATAAAGAAATAACCGTAAGCGCAGGCCAAGCAGGATTTCCATGCAATTGAGTGCGGATATTATTCCACGCTTCATCTGCAGGATACATGCGATGATCCTTCAGCTCTTCTTGCAAGAATTGCTCAAATTCGTTGTCTTGGTAATACTTACGATCCATATACTAATTGCTACTTCTTAAAAGCAGCCGCCCAATTGAAACGCTCTCTTGGTTGTTCTATAATTCTTTTCTTAATTAAAATACCTTCTAACATTACTTTTGCTCTGGTGTATTGGCTTCTGCTGGTGCTTTCTTCTATGTCTAGCATTTCCGCAATCTCTTTATGACTATATCCTTCCATTGCATACAAGTTCAACACCGTTCTATACCCCAAAGGCAACTGTCTAATACATTCTATAATTTGCCTTG
>JBKBWE010000231.1:0-4814 GCA_046289145.1 Sediminibacterium sp. | reverse complement strand
TCACGACATTTTTTGGGTTCCCGTACTAAAAAAAGAAACAAAAAAGCAGATTTGAGCAATGAGAAAAATATTACTGGAGAATGATTAAAATATAACCCGTGTGAAATCTCCCGATTTCGAATATACCTTAACTTTAGAATAATTTACTATTCCAAATTCTCCTACCCCCCCATGACCTACCACCAATTCAAAACCTTCCTGCAAGAAAAAATGCGCATGTCACATATCTACCAACCGGTGATGATCAGGAAGCTATTAGAAGTGGAAGGACAAGCCACTGACATAGACATTGCTAATGCACTATTACAATACGACCCAAGCCAAATAGAATACTACCAAAGCATTACCAACAATATGGTTGGGAAAGTATTACGTACCCATAATATTGTGGAGAGGAATAAGAAGCAATACAAACTAGTAGGCTTTGAAGAATTAACTCCATCCCAAATAGAAGAACTCAAACAAATCTGTAATAGTAAGGTAGATGCATATATACAGAAACGAGGCGATGCCATTTGGAGTCATCGAACCACTAACCGCGTACCAGTATCAGGCAGTATTCGCTACCAGGTATTAAAAAGAGCCAGTTTCCGATGTGAACTATGTGGAATTTCAGCAGAGGAGAAAGCATTAGAAGTAGATCATATAACCCCTAAGAATTTAGGCGGAGAAGATTCAATCAATAATTATCAAGCACTATGTTATTCATGCAATGCTTCTAAAAAGGATAAGGATGATACAGACTTTAGAGGGCAGCATGATAAATACAACTGTAGAGATACAGAATGCTTATTCTGTAAAATAGATAAGAATAGAATCATAGCAGAATCCAACTTGGCATATGCCATCCAAGATAAATATCCAGTCTCAACTGGACATACCCTTATCATACCCAAAAGACATTTCCCCGACTACTTCGAGATTACACAACCAGAATTAAATGCAGTTAACACCCTCCTATCCCAATTAAAGCAAACACTTCAATCAAAGGACGATTCAATTTCAGCATTTAATATTGGCATAAATTCTGGTCCAGATGCAGGTCAAACAATATTTCACACCCATATCCATTTAATTCCCAGAAGGAAGAACGATGTAGATCAACCTATAGGAGGTATTAGAAATATTATGCCAGGCAAGGGAGATTATAATGTTTCAAAATAACAAAAACACATGATCGAAGGCATTTACGAAGAATTAGTCACACAATTAGTTTCTCAAAAATTAGAGAGAATTGATAAGAACCAGTTCTATATAAATAAATCTGTTTTAGATAAAGAAGAAGCTTCAACAGTTTTATCGAAGCATTTAGCACAAACGATAAAGAATGCATTGAATTATGTAAAACCAGATAACCAAATTGAAACCCAAATTGCTTTAGCCAATAAAATTATACTACTACTCAAAGAGGAACTCCAAAAAGAAGAATTTAAAAATGATTTGATTGAAGTGGAGGGCAATATATTAAATGCGGTCTTCTCTTCAGTAGATGCCCATTTCGCGGATATTAATCTTCATTTAAAAGAAATTACCCCTTACACCCGCTTAACCCATAGCGAATTATTCACAGGTGGCAATGCAGGCCTTTCTCTTGAAAGTGAGTTGAAGAAGGAAATTTTATCTTCTAATCAAATTGATCTTTTGGTTTCCTTTATAAAGTTTAAAGGAATAATTATTTTAGAAAAGGAATTAATCGAGTTTACAAAACGAGGCGGCAGATTAAGAGTTATTACAACTACTTATATGGGGGCATCCGATTATAAAGCAATCCAATTATTATCGAAATTAGAGAATACTCAAATAAAAATATCCTATAATTCTGGTAACGAGAGGCTCCATGCAAAAGCATACTTATTCAAAAGAAATACTGGATTCCATACAGGCTATATAGGCTCATCAAACTTTTCTAGGTCTGCATTAACAGATGGATTAGAATGGAATTTAAAAATAACCACTAAAGAAGTTGGCCATATCATTAATAAATTCCAAAAAACTTTTGATTCATATTGGCAAAGCGAAGACTTTGAATTATTCGATGATTCAATTCATAAAGAGAAACTAATTCAATCCTTGAAACAAGGAAAGACAGGAAATAATCCCAACCTAAACATTTCATTTTTTGACATTAAGCCTTTCCCATTTCAATTGGAGATTTTAGAAAAACTAGAAGTAGAACGCACTGTACATAGTAGGAATAGAAATCTTGTGGTAGCTGCAACAGGAACTGGGAAAACAGTAATTTCTGCTTTCGATTATAAAAATTTCAAAAAGATAAACCCCTCAGCAAAACTTTTATTCCTTGCTCATAGAAAAGAAATCCTAGAGCAATCTATGAATGTTTTTAGAGGAATACTTAGAGATAATAATTTTGGTGAACTTTGGGTAGATGGATTTGTCCCTAATTCTTATGAATATGTTTTTGCATCTGTTCAAACAATAAAAAACCGATTAGATGAAATCAACTTATCTCCAGAATATTTTGACTATATCATAATTGACGAATGCCACCACCTAATTGCCAATAGTTATAGAGGTATAATAAACTATTTTAAACCAAAAGTCTTATTAGGATTAACCGCTACACCAGAAAGACACGATGGAGGTGATATTCAAGAGGACTTCCATAATAAAATTGCTGCTGAAATAAGATTACCAGAGGCTTTAAATAGAAAACTTTTATGTCCATTTCAATATTTTGGAATTACAGATAGTATTGATCTTAGAACAGTTGGTTGGGAAAGAGGACGTTATATAGCCAATGAATTAAGCGCAATATATACAGCTAATGACCGTAGAGTAAGAGAAATCATTCAAGCTTTGGAAAAATATACCAAAGACTTAAATGAGGTTAGAGCCATAGGTTTTTGTGTAAAAATGGATCATGCAAAATTTATGGCGGAAAAATTCTGCCTAGCAGGCTTAAAAGCCGACTATCTTACAAGTGACAATAATCAAAATAGAGACAAAGTCAGAAATCAACTATTAAAAAAGGAAATCAATTATTTATTTGTAGTAGATATTTTTAATGAAGGAGTTGATATTCCAGAAATTGATACTGTTTTATTTTTAAGACCCACAGAAAGCCTAACGGTTTTCCTTCAACAACTTGGTAGAGGTTTAAGACTAGCTGATAATAAAGATTGTTTAACCGTATTAGACTTTGTAGGGAACTCAAGACCAGAATATAATTTTGAAAATAAATTCCGTGCTTTAATAGGCAAAACAGTTACTACGGTTAAAAAGGAAATCGAAGACAATTTTCCTCATTTACCACTTGGCTGTTCTGTTATTTTAGAAAAAAAAGCAAAAGAGTATATCTTAGATAATATCACTGCAGCCACTTCATTAAATCGAAATAGACTTATTCAAAAAATACAAGGGTTTGAACATCAAACAACAATACCATTTAACTTAAAAAACTTTTTGGATTTCAATAATTTACCCTTACAAATCATTTATAAAAGAGGAGGATGGAAGCGATTATGTCACGATGCAGGAAAATTGGAGGGTTTTGATAATACAAATGAAACTGAAATTATTAAAGCTATTTATAAGAAATGGCTATCATGTAGTTCACTTAGCTATTTTCAATTTATCTTAAATCTAGCCAAAAGGGAATTCAATATTACATTGGCTGATTACAATGAGACTGAAAAACTAATGCTATTAATGTTGCATTACGACATTTGGCAAAATGCAGAAGGTTTTGACTCCTTAGAATTAAGTATTAGAGAAATAGGTAGAAACAAAGTATTAGTTAATGAAATAATTGAAGTACTTGAAATATTAATTGATGATATTAATTTTAAAGAAATAGACTTTAGTTTACCATATTCCCAACCACTAAAAATTCATGCTCGTTATACAAGAGATCAGATTTTAGCAGCATTCAGATTTAGTACTTTTGAAACAAAATCTTCAAGTCGAGAGGGTGTGGCATTTAATTCAAACTTAAATACTGAATTACTTTTTATTAATCTGATTAAGTCGGAAGAAAACTTTTCACCAACTACTATGTATGATGATTATGCTATCAATGAAACTTTATTCCATTGGCAAAGTCAAAATTCTGCAGGACCAGAAACTCCAAAAGGAATATCATATATAAACCATCAACAAAATAAAAAAAATATTCTCCTGTTTATTCGAGAGAAAAATGAGGATGAATATGGGAATACCATGGGGTATGTTTTTGTTGGAGAGGGTCAATTTAAAGAACACTATGGCGAAAAGCCAATGAATATAAAATGGGAACTAAACGAACCACTACCGCATTATTTATGGAAAGAAGCTGCTAAACTAAGGGTTGGTTAAACTGATTAATACTTCTTGCATTCTCACAGCCATAATCCAACCAAACCAACTTATTACCAATGAATACATTTAACACTATCGAAACCAATTATATAACACCATCAAGAACAATCGAAACAATATTCCTACAAAATAATAATTCAACTAGAGTCATCTATCTATATAACTACGAAGGTCTACACTTCAGGATATTCAACAACACAATTGAACTAGTTGACTTTTTCACAAAACAAACAGAAGCTTCAATTTCATTTGAAAACGAACAAGCATTAGATCAATACCTAGCAATGGCATAGACCAGCCATCTCGAATCACCACAGCCCCAATCCCCCCACCACCTCTATAAATAGGTTACAACCACCATATTTTAATTGCAGTAAATTAAAATATCCCACCCATGCTCCAAGTAACCTCAATTGAACACCTCAAACAACTCTCCAATATCAACGGAAGAGCAGAGTTCTATATGCTCCTAGTCGGAGGACTGTGCAGATCATCAA
>JBKBWE010000230.1:0-4822 GCA_046289145.1 Sediminibacterium sp. | reverse complement strand
CAGCTCATTGGAAAAACACCATTTGATCCTTCTTGGCACGTTATAAATGAACAAGGACAAGAAATGCCAGGAAATTTGCATCCTGCAGCAATTGCACTTTCTACTAAGAGTCCTGTGAGAAATATAATAATGGGAGTTTATAGGCCATTAACAAAGGACAGGGTATGGATTCTGACAACGGCACTTCCCGAAATAGATCAATTCGGAAACTTAAAACAAGTTATTGTAACCTTTAGTGAGGTTAGTGAATTAAAAAGAAAAGAAATTTTACTTAATGAAAATAATCGTATGGTTAAGGGGATTCTAGATTCCTCTTACGATATGATTATTGTGTATAATGAGAGAGGCGAAAAGCTTTTTTTAAGTAATTCTGTAGCAGAAATTCTTGGTCACTCAATTGATACCCTTTATACATTACCTCCTTTTTCTTCGGTTATAGAGGAAGATGCAAAGCGAACTGAAGCAGCAATAGAAGAATTAAAAATAAAAGGCACCATAAAGTATTTCGAGAATAAATTAATGACGGTTAATGGTGAAATTCTAAATTTCTCTTGGTCAGGCAAATGGGATGAGGATTTAAAATATATTTACCTAATTGGTAAAAATATTACCAATCAAAAAAAATATCAAGAAGAGCTATTAAAATCTAAAAGGCTATTTAGATTCTCTACAGAAGTAAATGATTTAATTTTAAATGCAAAAGAACCACTGGATTTATACAATGGTATTTGTGATATAGCTGTTAACGTTGGTGGATTTGAATTTGCATTTGTAGGGCTAAGAGATGATATAAATAAAAAAATTATTCCTTACAAATATGCAGGCAATGAAGCCGGGTATTTAGCATATTTTAAGGAGCATATTTCAATTAAAGATATACCAGAAGGAAATGGGCCATCAGGAAGAACAATTCGAGATGGTAAACTTTATTATTGTAACGATATTTCTAATGATCCTGCAATGTTAATTTGGCGTGATGAAGCTTTAAAAAGAGGTTTCAAATCTTCGCTCACCATGCCTGTTAGAGTAGATAATTATACCATTGCTCAGATTGCCATTTATGCGAACAAAGAAAACTTTTTCACTAATGAAGAACTAGAGTTAATGACTCGCATTAATGAGAATATAAATTATGCAATGAATAATTTTGCAGTTGCAGAAAAGCATAAAATTGCTCAAAATAAATTGATAACGCTTTCTCAGGCAATAGAACAAAGTACAACTGCAATAATGATTACAGATACCAATGGCTTTTTTGAATATGCAAATCCTGCATTTTGTAATAATACAGGATATAATGTAGAGGAATTGAGTGGACTTAAAACCAATATTTTAAAATCAGGATTTACTGCAGAATCCGAATACCATAATCTTTGGGCAAAGATTTTAAATAAAGAATCTTGGTCAGGAGAATTTTGTAATAGAAAAAAAGATGGAAGCCTCTATTGGGTAAATGCTTACATAAGCCCTGTTGTAAATAGTGAAGGTGTTATCACTAATTTTATTGGAGTTGAAGAAGATACTACAAAGCAAAAAGAAACGCTTTCCACATTGGAGAATAAAAATAAAAAGCTGGCTGAAATTGCCTGGGAACAATCACATTTAGTAAGAGCCCCTCTAGCCCGAATACTAGGAATGGTCAATCTTTTTCAGAATGATTTTATTTCCGCTGAAGAAAAAGCCACTTATTTGAATTATTTAAAAGTTTCTGCTGAAGAACTTGATGCTGTAATTAAGGCAATTGCAATCAAAACAAACGACTAACTTGGTTTAGATGGTAAATGACGATTTATTATAATCTATTGAATTTTTTAATTCCTAACTTTAGATAAATAAGATAGGATGAGCAAAAGTGACAATAGAACCGATATTGAACAGGACTTCTTGTTGCTTTTTGAGAATGTTGCTCAAGGTGTTATTTACTTGAATAAGGAAGGTAAGATTGAAGAGGCCAATCCAGCTGCAATAGATCTTTTAGGACTGTCCGAAGAACAAATTATTGGCGTAGAATCAGTTGATGCTCGTTGGGCTACCATTAAGCCCGATTTTTCTATTTTTCCTGGTAATGAGCATCCCGCAATTATTGCATTAAAAACAGGAAAGCCTGTATTTAATGTAGTTATGGGGGTAAAGCAAGCCACTAAAAGTAAATATGTTTGGATATTAGTAAATGCGGTTCCCGAGTTTAAGCAAGGAGAACCAGCGCCTTATCGAGTATTTACAACATTTACAGATATTTCAGATCAAATTGAATTAGAATCTAAGCTAAGACAGCGGAATAAGCTGTTGCATTTAATTTCAACTATTTCTCAGCGCTTTATTAATATTCCGTTAGATCATTTGAATAATGAAATTAATGCTGCTATTAAAGAATTAGGTGAATTTGCTAAAGCCGATCGGTTAGCCATTTTTGATTACGATTTCAAAAGTGGATTTGCCTATTATACACATGAATGGTGTGCAAATGGAATTGAGTCTAAAAAAGAAGAACTTGCTAAAATTCCTTTAAATGAATTTGCTTCTTGGATTGAAGTTTTACAAAAAGGAAATCCGGTAAATATTCCTAATGCCGATAATTTGGAAATCAATAGTCCTATTCGAAAATTATTGGATTCGGGGAAATTAGTCAGTTTATTAGCAATTCCATTAATGGATGGAGATGAATGTATTGGTGTAATAGGTTTAGAGTCTGTTAATCAGCCACATTATTTTACTACCATTGAACAGGATCTTTTAGGAATTTTTGCAGAGTTACTGGTAAATGTAAAAAACCGTATTTCTAATGAATTAAGAATAAAAGAGAGTGAGGTAAAATACAGAGAAATTACGGAGAATATGTCTGATATGGTATGGACCATGGATTTAGACTTTACCGTTACTTTTTGTAGTGAATCAATTATTAAAATATTTGGATATTCATCTGCAGAATTTAAGAAACTTAGTTTTGAAGAAATATATACAACTGAAACTATTCAAAAAATTGAAGCCCTCTTAGCTGATATAAACCAATGTAGAGTTGATGGAACAATTAGTGCAAATCAGACTTGGACAATTGAAGGAGATTCATTCAAAAAAGATGGAAACAATGCATGGTTTATTACCGATATAAAACCACATTTTTCTGAAGAAGGAATATTGAAAGGGTATATAGCAACAACTCGAGATGAAACTAAGCGCAAAAAAGCAGATGATGAATTAAGAAAATCAAAGTTTGATTTAGGTGAAAGATTGAAAGAACAACAATCAGTATATGCAGTTTCTACTTTAAGTCAAAATGAACAATTAACACCCGAACAATATTTTAAAGAGATTGCAAATATTATTGTAGCTGGTTTTCAAGATACGGTACAAACATATGTTCATATATTTTATGAAGGATTTGATTATTTTTCAAATCAGTTTAAAGTCACTGAAAATTTCAGAGAATTTAATATTCATGTTTCTACCCAAAATCAGGGCTATATTAAAATATATATACCAGAGCATTTAGCTTTTCTTGACGAAGAAATGGTAATGATTAATACCATTGTTAGTATAATTGAAAAGTATAAACAAATCAAAATAACAAAGCGGGATATTATTGCTTCTGAAGAAAAATTTAGAATTATTGCTAATAATACTTATAACTGGGAATTTTGGGAAGCTCCGGACGGGCATTTTATTTATCATTCTCCCTCTTGTGAAAGAGTAACAGGATATTCGGCTGATGAACTTCTAAATGATTCAGCAATCATAAAAAAATTAATTCATCCAGAAGATGTAATTAAATATGTTGAACATAGGAATAACGTTATTGATGAAAAAAAATCTAAAAAAGTCATTTTCAAAATAATCAATCGAAAAAATGAAACAAGAATAATTGAACATGTTTGTCAACCTATATTTAGTGAGCAAGGTGTTTTTTTGGGAACTAGGGGGACTAATTTAGATATTACTGAGCGTAAATTAGCAGAGGATGCATTATTTGAAAGTAAGGAGATTTATCGAAGTTTAATCGAAAGTTCGGATGCGGCTATTATTATGCTAGACGTAAATGGTAGGTTTTTATTCGTTAATGAAATTGCCGCTAAAACATATGGAAAAACTCCTTCTGAATTTTTAGAAGAAGATTTTACCATTTATGATTTAGCGACTCCAGAAATTGCCAGTCAAAACATGGCAGATATTGAACAGGTTTTTTTTAGTCGAAAAGGAATTATAAAAGAATCTACCCGATTAATTAATGGTCATCCTGTTTGGTTTAGAAGTAGTATTCAACCAGTTAAAAATACTCAAGGAAATATTTATGCTGTATTCGTAAACGCCACCAATATCACAGAGCAAAAACTTGCTGAAGAAAGAGTTAAGCTTAGTGAATTAAAATATAGAACACTTTTTGCAGAGTCTCCAGATGGATTTTTAATTGTGAAAGACGGTATTTTTATTGATTGTAATAAGGCAAGTGAATTTATACTTGGTTCATCTAGAGAATATATAATTGGTAAAACGCCTACTGATATTTCTCCTGTTTATCAACCCAATGGCAGACTTTCTAGCGAATTAGTAAAAGAAGTTATAGTTGATGCCATTAATCATGGTAATACTCAATTTGAATGGACTCATTTAAAAGTTGATGGAAGCCCTGTAATTGTAGATATAAAACTTTCTGTTGTTGATGCGAATGGTGAAAATTTACTACTTACCACTTGGAGAGATGTAACAGGTCAAAGAGAAGCAGAAGTACTGATTAAAAAATTGCAAAGTGCAGTAGAGCAAAGTCCTATCAGCATATTTATTACTGATATAGATGGCAATATTGAATATGTAAATCCATTCACCCTTA
>JBKBWE010000002.1:0-28691 GCA_046289145.1 Sediminibacterium sp. | reverse complement strand
TATTATTTTTCCTGAAGACTAGTTCTGTTCTACCTCCTGTTGTTTCAGTATTTGCAAATACATGTGACAACATGGTGGCAGAACTTGGTCTAAGGCCGTTTCCCATTTGATGATCAACCAGCGAAGTATATGCTTGCGTATTCCATTGGCTATACCATTTATTTTTAGCAACTACTTGATACTTTGCTTGAATCATCCAAGTATCATCGCTCAACAAATCCATCATTAGTGTTGGAAAACTGGTATTACGACTAAAATTGCGCGTAATATTTATTGAAGCAATAGTTCCCTGCTTTACTAAATAAGCGGTGGTAAAATTGATAGCTGTTCTATTAAATACGGCCGGTATAATACTATCATTTCCATCTTTATAATCATTCCCTGCAGAATAAGAAAATGCCAATGCTGTTTGCCAACGGTTACTACTCCTATTTATATAAGCCTCTGTTCTTCTAATGCTACCATTGGTTTCATAGCCAGCGCCCACTCTTCCATTCCATTTTGATTTATCGGAAAAAACTGGATCATTCATTTTAAAATTAATGATTGCTCCAGTTGCAGGTCCGTACCTAAAATTGTGCGGTCCTTTGTATAATTCTATTTCTTTTATTTGATTAATCATTACCTGGCTACTTGGAGGATCCATTCTATTGGGGCATGCTTGATGAGCACCCATTGCACCATCTGTAATCAAATTGATTTGCTCCCATTTAAATCCTCTGAAAACCGGATCAAATCCAAAGTTTCCACTTTTTCGGATTGCATTAAAACCAGCAATTTGTAATAAAACTTGTGATGCATCGTGTTGCACCCAATCTGCAGATTTTAATTGATAGGTTTTTTGAGGTGTTTTTCCCTTTACTGCATAAACGCTTACAGGAGCAAGTGTTTTACTAAAAAATGAATCAGCATTATAATTTATTGATTGACCAGTTGTTTGTGATAGGGCAAAAACTGGTACAAGAAGGCTCAACAGAGCCCTCGAAGAACGAATGTTCATGACAAAATTTTTTGATTAAAAAAATAATTAGATCTTAAAAATTGTCATACCAGCTGAGGGGGATGAAAAATTGTACTATAATGACCCGCTAGTTCATCTTTAATGCCATACTGAAACCTAAGTGGATTAATTGATATTTCTAGCGTATTTATTGATGGTATAAAAACAGTGTTGCAAAGAATTTCAATAGAAATATTGAACTGATACGATCCTTTTTGCGCGGCTTTTTGTTGTTCTTTTTCTGCAGCCAATATTTTTTTACTTAACTGACATTTTCCATTACACTTTAATACTGGCCTGTCTTTGTTAATACAAGATTTGATATAAACAGCTCTGTTGATGGCGTAATCTGCTTTTAAAATAAACCCAGCAAACACTTGCACCATTAGTGAACTCAAAAACATCAATATAATCAGCTGCCTCCTCATTTCGCTTGAATGCAAATATCTAAATAATCAAAAAAGCATTTTATGATTCAAATCATGTTTGATAAATTTAAAGAATACTTTATCCTAACATTTCATGAAAAATCAATTTAGCTTTTTTGCGGTACTGCTTTTAATGCTTATTCAAAGTCAATTGCAAAGCCAACCAAAACAAAACCGCAACACCATCATTCAAAATGTTTGGATAGTAGACGGAACGGGTAGTAATCCAATAAAGGGAGCCGTAAGAATAAGTGGGAACCGCATTGTGGCCATTGGAAATTTAACACCATTAACTGGTGAAATAATTATTGATGGAAAAGAGCAGAATTTAAGCCCCGGCTTTATAGATTCACATAGTCATCATTTTGGTAGCCTAAAAAAAGAGCCAACCGGTGTGGCTATGACCAACCAAGGCATTACCACAATAATCATAGGACAAGATGGAGATAGTTATCCAATGGATAGCTTAAATACATTTTTTCAACAAAACAATATAGCAGTAAATGTAGCTAGCTATACAGGGCATAGTTCTATTCGTGAAAAAATAATGGGTGAAAATGATGTATTCAGAAAATCGACTTTGGAAGAAATTAATCAAATGAAAAAGTACTTAGCTGCAGATTTAGAAAAGGGTTCTTTAGGCTTATCTACCGGATTGGAATATGAATCTGCATTTTATAGCAGTAAAGAAGAAGTGGTTGCATTGGCCCAACTAACTGCAAATTACAAGGGCAGGTATATAAGCCATATTAGAAGTGAAGACATTCAGTTAAATGACGCAATCGACGAAATTATAGACATTGGTAAAATAACGGGTATGCCTGTTAAATTATCTCATATTAAAATTGCTAATAAAGATGATTGGGGCATAGCAGGATTAATTATTAAAAAATTAGAACTAGCACGCAAACAAGGCGTAGATATAACGGCAGATGTTTACCCTTATAATTTTTGGAATTCAACATTGCGTGTTTTATTTCCAGATAAGGGATTTACCAACCTAAGCAGTGCAGAACTTGCTGTAAACAAATTATTTGACCCCAAAGAATCGGTATTAGTAAGATTTGCTCCTTATCCATCTTATGCTGGTAAAACAATTGCTGCTATTGCTAAAGAAAGAAATGAAACAGAAGCGATAACACTTATGCGTTTAATTCAACTTGCAGCAGATTATAAAAAAGCAAACCCCAATGCTGGCGGTATTGAAGCATTGGCTGGTAAGTCTATGAAAGATGAGGACGTTGCCGAATTTATTCAATGGACTCATGCAAATATTTGTTCAGACGGAGCTGCGGGTGGACATCCTAGAGGATATGGTGCTTTTACAAGAGTACTTGGCAAATATGTAAGAGCGCAAAATAAACTCTCATTAAGCGAAGCAATACATAAGATGACCCAATTAACCGCTCAACATTTAGGTTTACAAAACAGAGGGAAAATAGCAACTGGCTATTTTGCTGATTTAGTGCTATTTGACCCAACCACAGTTAATGACAACGCAACAATCAAAAATGGGAAGGCATTGTCTACTGGTATTAATCTTGTTTGGGTAAATGGTAAAATAGTGTATCAACAACAAAAAGCTACTGGTGAATTATCCGGAACTTTAATTAAACGCAACTAGTAAAGAAGATGAAAAAAGCATTGGTTTTAACGAATGGATTATTCCAAACCTCAGATGCAAAAACTGCACACGGTTTGGTAAGAGGTTCTGAACGATTTTTAATTGCCGGAATTATTGACAACACCCATACAGCCAATAAAGATGCAGGTGAATTGCTAGATGGTACGCACAGAAATATTCCTGTATTTGCAGACTTAGCAACTGCATTATCTACTATTAAAGATGCTGATACATTAATCATTGGAGTAGCAACAGTTGGTGGAAAATTACCAGTAGAAATGTTGGTCATTATTAAAGAAGCAATTAGCAAAGGGCTTTCTATTGTAAATGGATTACACGATTATTTAAACGACCATTCAGATTTAGTTGAACTGGCTCTGAAAAATAACAGTACACTAATTGATATTAGAAAGCCTAAAAAAAGAGAAGACCTCCATTTTTTTACGGGTGATATTTTCAATATTAAAACACCTATTGTGGCAGTGATTGGGATGGACTGTGCAATGGGAAAAAGAACTACTGCTAGAATGCTGATGCAAGCTTGTGCTAAAGAAAACATTAAAGCAGAAATGATTTATACAGGACAAACTGGTTGGTTACAGGGTAGCAAATATGGATTTGTATTTGATTCTACTTTAAACGATTTCGTTTCAGGAGAATTAGAACATGCAATACTAAGTTGCAATAAAGAAGTTAACCCAGACATCATTTTTTTAGAAGGGCAGTCGGCATTAAGAAATCCTAGTGGCCCTTGCGGATTAGAGCTGTTGATTTCCGGAAACGCAAAGCATGTAGTTCTACTCTTTGCGCCAAAAAGAATTTATTTTGACAACGAAGAACATTGGGGGAAAATACCCAGTGTTGAATCTGAGATAGCCATTATTGAACAGTTTGGTTCTAAAGTAATTGCTTTAGCAATGAACACAGAAGGCTGTACTAATGAGGAAGCCTTTACTATTAAAGCTTCTTTGGAATCAACCCTGCATATACCCGTGTTATTACCTATCCAGGTGGGGGTTGAGCCATTGATACCTGTTTTAAAATCTTTATTGCAATAAATATAGAAGACATGAAAATTGTTGCTATTCGTTCATTCATCAAACATATGGCTTTAAAAAAGCCCTATACTATTGCATACAATACTTATTCAGATGTTTCCATTGTATTTACCGAAATACAATTAGCTAATGGAGCGGTCGGAATTGGTTCAGCCAGTCCTGCTGAAGATGTAGTTGGCGAAAGCCCTATCCAAACATTGGCTAATCTTGAATCTGATTTTGTTCAACAATTTATAGGTAGAGATATAAGAAGTTTTCAAAAAATTATTGCGGAAGTTCAAAAACATTTTCCTCATTTGCCAGGCACACAAGCTGCTTTAGATATTGCATTACATGATGCTTTTGGAAAATGGGCTGGAATATCAATTGCCGATTTTTATGGAATACAATCAGGGCCACTTAAAACTTCAGTTACTATTGGAATTAAAAATAGGGTAGAAACATTGGCAGAAGCTGAAGACTATTTTTCTCAAGGTTTCAACATTTTTAAAATTAAAACAGGTTTAGACGTAGAAGAAGATATTGAAAGAATATTATTATTAAATGAAAAATACGGCAAGCAAATCAGCATAAGAGTAGACGCCAACCAAGGCTATACATTAAGTAAACTAACTAGGTTTATGAATGCAACCGAACACACCCGTCTTGAATTAATTGAACAGCCGCTTACTGTTGGTAAAGAAACCGATTTATTATTACTAGATCAAGGCAAAAGAAAAAAAATAGCTGCAGACGAATCGCTTCATCATGCAAAAGCAGCTTTAGACATAGCCACTGTAAACCACCCATTTGGTATATATAATATTAAATTGATGAAATGTGGAGGACTATTGGGTGCTAGAGAAATTGCAGGAATAGCTAAGCCAGCGGGTATACAATTATTTTGGGGCTGCAACGATGAAAGTATTATTAGTATTACTGCTGCTTTGCATATTGCTTATAGTTGTCCGCATACCCAGTACCTAGATTTAGATGGAAGTTTTGATTTAGCAGAAGATTTAGTAAAAGGAGGTTTTGAAATAAAAAACGGGTTGATGATGATTAATCAACAACCCGGATTTGGTTATGAATGGATTTAGTTTTCTGTATTTGTCTTTTTCATTTTTGTGAATGCATACTTAACAGTAAAGTATATAATTAATGCAGAAAGTACGCCTGTTAAAAAATCGGTAAGTGGAACCATGATTGCAGTATATAGCATCATTGAAAATTCAAACTTACCCAAGTGCTTAATCTCTTTTATTTCAGATGGCTTAATCATATTACTAGCTACCCAAACCAAGATTCCTCCAATACAAGCCATCGGTACCAATTCTAAATATTGGGCTAAGTAAAAGGCCAATATCAGTTTAAGGATTGCTTTAAAATATCCCGCCATTGGTGTTTTTGCGCCTGCCTTAATGCTAGTTGCGGTTCTTGCTAATGCGCCTGTACAAGGAAATCCTTGAACCAAAGGTGTAATTATTTGAACCAACCCTTGGCCAAAAAATTCTTTATCAGGATTAAATGGCGTCTTTTCATTTTTTGCAAGTCTATCTGCCATTGAAGAACATAATACACTTTCCACTCCCGATACAAATACAATTGCTACAACAAAATAAATAATGTCTAAGAAAACGCCACCTGTCATTTCTGGCAAAATTGGCATTTGTAATTTGAAGAAATTATTTGGAATAGAACCGTATAAGTCTCTTACTAAAATTATTTTTTTATCTGCCAAAAGAGTTGCCGATAATACAGTAGCCGTTCCCATTGCAATAACAGGACCAGGTATATAAATGGAAAGCTTTAATAAATACTTTGCCAATACAAAAGTTAGCAGGCCCAGTAAAACAGACCACCCATTAATAATTCCAAGGTTGTTGAATGCCAAAGAAAGATTATGAATTAAGCCTCCTTTAATGTCTTCATCTTGTCCAAGAAAATCCCTCATATTTTCTATTCCCAAAATGTCTTCAAAATTGGTGAGCGCAATAGATACGGCAATTCCAATAGTAAATCCTACAATAATAGAATTAGGAACCAGCTTTGCATACTTACCAACACCATATATTCCCATTAGTATTAAGATAATCCCTGAGATAATTGAAACTAATACCAAGAAACCATGTGCCGTTTCAAATTGTCCTCCACTAGCAGGACCATATTTTGTAATTAAACCTGCAATTACCGGAATAAAAGCAGCAGTAGGGCCATATACTTGGTATTTTGATCCTCCAAAAGTTCTTCCAACCACACAAGCCAATGCACCTGCAATAATTCCATGTTCTGGCCGCATTCCCATTGCCATTGCAAAACCCATTGCCATCGGAATTGCAGTCATTGCTACAATTAATCCAGCACTAAAATCTTGGTAAAGTGTTTTGAGCCAGTTATCCTTGGTTAAATCTTCCCAACGTGAATCAAAAAAAGTAAAAAATAATTTCAAACGTGTTAAAGGTGTTGTTGGAAACTTTGCTTTGTTCATTTTAATTGAATTGATGCTTTGGTGATTGGTAAAATAGTGTAGCTATTTATACTGTTTCTATTAATTGATTTTTTTGAACGGGTTGGTTGGTTAAGTTTTTAAAGAAATCTACTTCTCCGGTTTCTACATTATACATAGCACCCACAATTCCAATTTCACCTCTTGAAAAATAGTCTTTAATGATTTCGCTTCTATGCAAAATTTCTTCCATGCTATTCTCTACATTGGCATAAGCTACATTGTCTTTAAAACAATGCTGGTCTTTGCTTTTCAACATGGCTTTACTAATTGCAGGCTTAATGGCACTCAACAAACCAGTGATATGACCATCTTTAACATCTGCTTGGGCACTTTTAATGGCACCACAGGCAGTATGCCCCAACACTACTAATACTTTTGATCCTACATATTTTACTGCGTATTCCAAGCTGCCCAAAATACTGTCGTTTACAATATTTCCTGCTACACGTATACTGAATAAATCTCCCAAACCTTGATCAAAAATTAATTCAGCAGATGTTCTTGAATCCATACAGCTCAATACTACACCAAAAGGAAATTGACCTTCTCTAGTTTCATTAATCATTTCTAAATGATCATGGTCTTTACTGAGGTTATTTACAAAACGGTTATTACCCTCAACCAATAATTCATAGGCTTTGGCTGGGGTTAAATTTTCTAAGTATTCTTTAGAATGTTTTCTCATAATTAAATTATTCTAGTTAATGCTCAAGACGGGCATTAACAAATTGTTCAACAAAAAGAGTAAATTAAACTGTGGCGTTAAACTATGCCTTGTTTGGAGGGGGAACTAATAGTTCACCATGATATGCATGGTAGCTATCTACGTGTAGACCAATACAGTGTGAAAGAGTTGTATAACTGATAGTTATTAGAGAAGATGTATGATGTAAATATTCTTCTACCAAACTATTGCAATTGTGCGGCTTTTCTTCGGAGCTACTATTTAAAGGATTGGCCGTTTCTTCTTCGCCACTGTTGTCGATTGGCGACTCTATGCTCGTTAAGTGGTCTTGGTTAAACTGGTTTGCCATAACAAATGGCGTACTTACTGTAAGCCACATTAGTGCTAATACAAAGAATATTGCATTTAGCTTTAGTAGAAAAATATGGATAATTGTGGCTTTACGCATAAAATACAACCATAGGTTGTGGGCGTAAATTTAAGGTAAAACAACTATACGTTGTATGCGAAAAAAATATTAAGAAAATTTTATCAGCCCCTAATCCATCCATTTTTTTGATACCATTCAATAGTATGTTCCAACCCTTTTTGTAACGGGTAATCTGGTGTAAAACCCAGTTGCTTTAGTACAGTTGCATCCACTCCCCAGTTGGGTGCTTGGAATTCTTTCAACCGCTCCTTATTTAGAACAGGCGTTACTCCCCTTAAATTACCTACCCACTCACTCACTTGAGCCGCCGCTTTTGCTATGGGAACAGGTACCACAATCGGGAGTGTTTTTTTACCTAGTACCGCTTTAACCATATTGTTAAACTCCTTTGCAGTATAATTAGCGGTATCACTTAGAAGAATATTTTGAGCTATAATGGGTTGATCAATACTCAAAAAAACAGCTTTACAAACATCTTGTACATGAATAAAACTGAGTTGTTGATGGGTATTTCCAATATACAACTCAAGGTGTTTGTTTAAAGACTGAATTAAAACCAATAAATCTTTTTCTCTAGGACCATAAACCGTTGTAGGGTGAACAATAACAAAAGGGAATTTATTTTTGGTTGCCAGCATTTGCTCTGCAGCCAATTTACTTTTTCCATATGCTGTTATAGGTGCTTGTATATTGGTTTCAGCAACCGGGGTATTACCTTGACCAGGACCATATGAAGCTAGACTACTTAAAAAAACAAAACGCTCCGGAATCATTTCTAGCTGTATCAATGCGTCAACCAGTCTTTCGGTATTGTGTAAGTTGACTGTATAATATTCTTCTAAAACCCTGCTCTTTGTAAGTCCGGCAGAATGAACCACCACATCAAAGGGGCCAAATGTTTCCGCGTTTCTTCGGATTTGATTTTGTAATTTTTCTTGATTCGAAAAATCCATTTCGAACAAATGCAAATCGGGATGATTTAAATATCCTTTGCTACTTGAAGACCTTATACCAGCAAAAGTTCGATATCCTCTTTTTAAAGCTTCTTCCACTAAAAAGCTACCAATGAATCCGCTGGCACCTGTTATCAGTATGTTTTTCATTGAAATGCTGGTTATAGTTGCTTAATAAAACAACGTCTGCGCTTATGTTGTCTTGCATCAAAATGCTGCCAGGTACTTTGCACTTTGGTATTTTCTTCTAGCTCAGGATTGCTCTCTGCAAAAACAATTCCAGCTTTTGCATAGTTCTTATTAAACTCCCTTAATACAATAGCGTTTACTCCCTTGCCTTGTAGACTTTTATCAATTCCAATTAATAATAAGTCTACTTCATCATTTTTCTTAAGTGCTGTTAGCAAATGAATAAATCCAAATGGAAACAATGACCCATTCGCTTTTTGTAAAGCCTTAGAAAGTGAGGGCATAGAAATTCCAAAGCCCACTAATTTATTTTGCTCATTGGCAATTAGGGTAATAAAATCTACCCTAATCATAGAGAAATACATTTTTACGTAATAGTCAATTTGGCGCTGAGATAATTCTACTACACCATATAATTCGGCATAGGTTTCATTCACCAATTGAAATACTTCTTTTGCATAAGGCTTTAAATCTTTGGTAGATTTCATAGGCACAACATGCAACTTAAATCTGCGCTCTACCAGATTGGCAATTTTTAAAATATTTTCTGGTAATTCTTTAGGAACATTAATACGATACTCAACCCAGTCTACTGCTTTACCATACCCCAATTGTTCCATGAATATTGGATAGTAGGGATAATTGTAAATTGTAGCCATGGTACCACACTCTTCAAAACCTTCTACCAACATGCCTTCATAATCTAAATCGGTAAAACCCAAAGGACCATGAACAGCAGTGCAACCCAATTCCTTCGCCCAATTTTCGACTTGATTTACTAATGCATTGGCCACTTGGAAGTCTTCAATAAAATCAATCCATCCAAAACGCAAATAATTATTCTTCCAACGCTCCACATATTTTTTATTGTAAATAGCAGCAACTCTTCCAACTACTTTTCCATTTTGAAAAGCCAACCAATAGCGGGCTTCACAAAAATCAAAAGCTGGATTTTTTTTTGGGTTGAGCGTAGCTGCCTCATCAAATCTAAGCTTAGGAATATTGTAGGGGTTGTTTTTATACAACGCATACGGAAAGTCAAGAAAAGCATTCATCTGCTTTTTACCAGTTACTTCTTGAATGGTAATATCCATAATGGAAGCGGTGTTATGCTACAGATACGTGTCTAGCTATATTAAGCTCATTGGCAACCAACTGCAATTTTTCTAATGCAGTATCTAATTGCTCTTTCGTATGTGTGGCCATGATAGACATTCTAATAAGCGATGAATCACTTTTAACAGCAGGGGATACTACTGGGTTTACAAAAACACCTTCTTCAAAAAGACGTTGTGTAAATTTAAAAGTGAGGAAATTATCTCTTATATATATTGGAATGATGGGCGTTTCTGAAGCACCCATTTCAAAACCAAGTTCTTGCAAAGCATTCACCATATAAGCCGTGTTCTTCCAAAGCGCATCTAATCTTTCTGGTTCACGCTGTATAATTCTTAAAGCAGCTAATGCAGAAGCAGTTGCAGAAGGAGGTGTACTTGCACTAAAAATCATTGGGCGTGCAGTATGCTTTAAAAAGTTGATCATTTCTTTACTTCCAGCAACATATCCTCCTAATGAAGCCAATGATTTACTAAAAGTTCCAACAATTAAGTCTACCTCGTTGGTTAATCCAAAATGATCTGCAGTTCCTTTACCTAATTTACCTAATACTCCTAAAGAATGGGCATCATCAACCATTACCAAAGACTGGTATTTCTTTGCTAGAGCAACAATTTCAGGCAATTTACAAATGTCTCCTTCCATGCTAAAAATGCCGTCAACCACAATCATTTTGATGGTATCTAAAGGAACAGTGCTGAGCTTTTGCTCAAGGTCTTGCATATTATTGTGTGCATATTTAAGCACTTTAGAAAAAGACAAACGTGCTCCTTCAATAATAGATGCATGATCTAATTCATCTAATATAATTACTCCATTTCTACCTGTAATAGCAGAAACAGCGCCTAAATTTGTTTGAAATCCGGTGGTGAAAGTAAGTGCGGCTTCTTTGCCAATATGTTTGGCTAAAGCATCTTCTAACTCAACGTGTAAATTAGAAGTACCATTCAAGAAGCGAGATCCCGAACAGCTGCTGCCGTATTGATCAATCGCGTCTTTAGCTGCTTTTAATACTTCAGGATGGTTGGTAAGCCCCATATAACTATTGGACCCAAACATCAATACCTTATTGCCACCAATCATTACTTCAGTGTCATTGTTTTTTTCAATTGCACGGAAATAAGGATAAATACCTGCGCTTTTTAATTCGTCGGGGGTAGTAAAACTTCTAATTTTTTCCAGTAAACTCTCTTGAATCATTCTATATACAATTTTGACAATTTTGAACTGAAACGCAGGTTTCGGTAGCAAAAAAATCTGCTGAATTTTATTGTTTATTCAGGCTGAAACATTTGCAAAGATATTAAATTACAATAAGTTAACAGTAAAACAATATTAATAACCAACTGATTTAATAGAAATTTACTAAAAAAACAGCCAAAAAGGCTCAATTGATAAACAAAATGGATCTTTTTTATCTAAAAACTTCAATAAAATGACCAGATTACTGCTTTTTTTAACAATCTTAATTGGCTTTACTACAGACAATTTTGGCCAAAATCAGGTAATTCCATTGTACAAAAGTCCCATAAAGGGATCAGAAAACTGGAATTGGGAGGAGGCAGAGAATACCAAAAATGATTGGGGCCTAAGAATTGTGTACAATGTTGCTAAACCAAGCCTAACTGTTTTTAAACCTGAAGTTGGAAAAGAAAATGGTACTTCTATAATAATTGCCCCGGGGGGTGCTTTCCGCGCCTTGTCTATAGATAATGAGGGATACGATGTTGCCAAATGGTTGGCTAAAAAAGGCATTACCTGTTTTGTATTAAAATACCGCTTAATTAAGAGCAATACCACCGACCCCGTTACCGAAATGAATGCTATTTGGGGTACTGAGAAATTTAACCAACAAAATATGGAGCTGATTCCGTTGGCTATTGAAGATGGAAGAAACGCTATTGCTTATGTTCGCGAACATGCCGATGAATTTAAACTAGACCCAAATCGCATCGGCATCATGGGTTTTTCTGCGGGGGGAACGGTAACTGCCGGAACAGCTTACGGTTACTCTGAAGCCAATAAGCCCAATTTTATAGCCCCTGTTTATGCATTTTTTCCTAAAGCATTGCAAGGCAAACTGGATACAAAAGCACCTCCTGCCTTTATTTTAGCTGCTTCTGATGATAATTTAGATTTGGCAAGCCATAGCGTAGACTTGTATAGTCAGTGGTTGGCAAATAAACAGCAAGCCGAACTACACTTGTATGCAAAAGGTGGACATGGATTTGGTATGAGTGCCCAAAAACCCACCAATACTTGGATTGAGCGATTTGCAGATTGGTTAGAAATGAACAACTGGATGTCTAAAAGCAATTATAATGCTGCATTAAAACCATTTGAAAAAAAATCCTTTGCATTTGCGCCTGATAAAAATTTACCCTACCGAATTTTATATCCCGAAAATTACGATCGTAATAAAAAATATCCGTTGATTATGGTATTACACGGTGCTGGCGAAAGGGGCAACGATAATGAAAAACAATTAACACATGGAGCAAAAATGTTTTTGACTCCAGAAAATAGAACACAATATCCTGCTATTGTTGTATTTCCACAATGTCCTTCCAATTCATTTTGGGCAACTTCTTCAATAGATCGTTCTAAGAGTCCAGTTCAATTCAGGTTCAATTACGATAGTATTCCAAATTGGCCGCAGGCTGCTGCCAACGCATTGGCAAAACAATTGGCCAATGAAGAATCTGTTGACCAATCTCGTATCTATATTACTGGTTTATCAATGGGTGGTATGGGTACTTTTGAATCTGTTTATCGCAACCCGAATTTTTATGCAGCTGCCGCACCAATTTGTGGTGGCGGTAACGACTCTTTGTATAACAGTAGCATTAAGAATACTGCTTTCCGTGTCTTTCATGGCGATGCAGATGTTGTTGTGAATGTAGACTTATCTAGAAAAATGGTGGCACGTTTAAATGAACTAAAGGTACCGGTAGAATATATTGAATATCGAGGCGTAAATCATAATAGCTGGGACAATGCATTTGCAGAACCCACTTTTATGAGTTGGTTATTTCAACATAGTTTGAAACCCAACAAAAAGAAAAACAAATAGGCTTTATAGTTTGGTTTGGTTTGGTTTTCTATTAGTGCAAGCGAATTAAATAAGGTTGAAGCAACCAACAGAAGAGGGTAATAATGATAATGCAAATAATATTTAAAACAAATCCTGTTTTAATCATGTCTTTTATTTTAACATGACCACTGGCAAATACAATGGCATTGGGTGGTGTACCCATGGGTAACATACTGGCTACACTTGCACCCAATGTCATGGGTATACCTAAAGACAAAGGATCCATATTTAATGCAATAGCAACAGAAGAAATAACGGGAGCTAACACAATTACTTGGGCAACATTACTCATTACTTCACTCAAAAAAACAGAGAGTGTAGTTACTACCAAAATCATCAACAACAAATTACTCGAAGAAAAAGAAGCGATATAGGTTCCTAGTTGTTGTAATAAATTAGCTTCTTCTAAAGCTTTGGCCAACGCAATACCACCACCAAACATCAATAATATTCCCCAGGCCATTTTACTGGTATCTTCCCATGCTAACAAGCGAGCGTTCAATTCCGTTTCGCCTTCTTTTGTTGCATTATACTTTACTTCATCAGCAACTGCTTCAGCATCTTTGGAGCCGGCCGAAACTATGAACAGTGTTAATCCCCCCGCCATGGCAATAATGGCATCGTCTAACTGAATTATTTTTTGAAACCCATTAATAAGGTCTTTGGTGATCCACAAAAAAACAGTGACTGAAAATATGATGAGTACTCTTTTTTCAGGCAATGAAATATTGCCCAGCTTTGACAGTTCTTCTTGTATGAATGCCTTGCCTTCAACACTATGACTAATTTTATTTGGATACAACCATTTAACCATTACCCAATAGAGTCCAAAAATCATTACAATGGTTAAAGGCATAAATACCACCATCCAATCAACAAATCCAATGGTATAATTAAACCGCTCACTAATATGCGCCACATAAGCCACATTGGGTGGTGTTCCAATAATGGTGCCTAGTGCAAAATTGGATGCATAAGCAATTGACAACATCAATACCAATGAGAAGTTTTTAATATTTCCATCTTTATTGTGATGCTTAGTAATCACATGAATCACCGATCCCGCAATGGGAAGCATCATCATAGTGGTTGCGGTATTGCTTAACCAAAGACTTAAAAAACAAGTGGCCAAAATAAAGCCTAAAATAATTCGATCTCCATTGGTTCCTGTAATATTAATGATGCCGAGTGCTATGCGCTTATGCAGGTTCCACTTTTCTATTGCTAATGCAATAAAAAAACCACCCATGAATAAAAATATAGTGGAGTCGGAGTATGCTTTAGTAACTTCTTTAATAGATGTTATACCCAATAATGGAAAGACCACAATTGGCACGAGTGCTACAACCGCTAATGGTGCTGCTTCTAAAACCCACCAGGTAATCATTGCAAAAGCAACAGACAACACCGTCACCGATTTGTGTGCCAACAAAAAAGGATTAAAAAAATAAAACAGCAATGCAATAGCTAAGCCAATTAGCATAGCCATTTCTTTCTTATATCGTTGGTACAACATTTGACTAAGGTATATAAATCACTCCGTCTTTCATTACCCACAAAGGTTTACGTAATGCAGAGATAGATACAGATGGGTCTCCTTCAAAAAAAACTAAGTCTGCTAAATGTCCTGCTTTAATAAATCCAATTTTGTTTTGTAACTGCAGGGCTCTTGCATTTATACTTGTAGCAGCTTGCAATACTTGTAAAGGTTTCATTCCATAATTAACCATCAATTCCATTTCTAATACATTTTCTCCATGCGCAAACACCCCCACGTCTCCACCCATTCCAATGGTTACTCCATTATCCATTGCAATTTTAAATGCTTTTCTTTTTTGGGTTACCGCTTCTGGCTCAGGTTCTAATCCTTTTTTCCAACCCTTGTATTGCGTTACCGATTCTGTTGCAGCCAAGGTTGGAAAATAAACTACTCCTTTTTGTTTCATCAATAATGCAGTTTCTGCATTTAACAAGTCTCCATGCTCTATAGTTGCTGCTCCGCCTAATATAGCTCTTTGCATGGCTTCATTGGTTTTAGCATGTGCTACCATTACTCTTCCACTGCTTTTGGTTACTTCGTTCATGAGTTTTAATTCATCTAAAGTAAAAGTAGGCATGGCTTCATCATTTAATCCCCAGCGATAATCGGCATATACTTTAATAAGGTCGGCTCCTTTACCAATTTGATCTCTCACCACTTTAATTAAATTATTTCCATCTGCTTCTTCTGCTCCAATCATAATTTGTTGATCAAGGTCATAGCCTTTAGGACCATAAGACCCAGTTGCTACTATTGCCCTACCTGCAACCATTAAACGAGGTCCGGGTATAATGCCATCCTCAATGGCTCTTTTTATAGCTACATCTGCATAACCAGCACCTTCCGATCCTAAGTCTCTGGCGGTAGTAAAACCTGCTAATAAAGTTTTCTTTACATGTACGGTAGCCCTTGCTGTTCTATAGGCATCCGATTCTTTAGCTACTTGTGTATCCCAGTCGGTTAAATTGTATGGATATAATAATATATGAGAATGTCCTTCAATTAAGCCAGGTGTTAATGTAGCATTAGGATAATTAATCAGTTTTGCATTTGCAGGAACTGCTATTTTATCTTTTGGTCCAGCTGCAGTAATAGTATTGCCTTGAACAATCACCGCCCAATTCTGCTGCATATTTTCTCCATCAAAAACTTTACCAGCAGTAATATAATAAACAAGTTTATTGCTTGAGGAGGCTTGGGCTTTGCAAGTGTTAATGATGACTAAATTGATACAAAACAACAAGAGCATTGTTGCTGCTGAAACAAGCAAGCGGTTTTTCAAATTGGTTTTCATGCAACCAATTTACAACTTTATTGTGCAAGAAATTGTCTGAACCAATGCCCAGATTGTTTCACTGTTCTTAATTGTGTTTTAAAATCTACATGCACCAACCCAAATCGTGCATGATATCCTTCTGACCATTCAAAATTATCCATGAGTGTCCAAGCAAAATAACCTGCAATATTGAATCCGCTATTTTTTGCTTTTAGTAAGGCCGCTAAGTATTGCTGAAAGTATTGGATTCGGTTGGTATCGTTGATAACACCATTAATTATTTTGTCTTTGTAAAATGCACCGTTTTCTGAAATAATTATTTTTTTAACCCCGGGATAATCTGCAAACTGCTGAATAATATTTTTGAAACTATTCGGATTAACCTCCCAACCCATATCGGTAGCTGGTACTTTTCTGGTTTTAGCATTGATATCCGATGCTTGAATAATAGGTATGACTGCATTGTATTTCACCACCACTGGAAAATAATTTTGAACGCCAATAAAATCAAAATCAAAACGCATCCTTTCAGTAAACTTCCAAGCTTTATTGTGTAAATACAGTTTATCCATCAATGCAAAGCCATCTGATGGATAACCCATGCCTAAACTTGGTTCTATAAACAGTCTATTCAATAATATATCAATGCGATTGGCTGCATCTATATCTTTTTTATTTTGTGTTGCGGGAATAATTTCACTACAAGAAAAGCTGGTTCCAATATTTGCATGAGGCACATTGGCTCTAATAATTCTTCCCCCTTCAGCTTGGGCCATTACGGCATTGTGAACTGCTGGTAAAAAATTACTGAGTCCCATTTTACCTGGTGCATGTTTCCCAATCATATAACCCAATGAAGTAAAACCCATTGGCTCATTTAACACAATCCAATTTTTTACTTTGCTTCCATATTCTTGGGTACATATTTGAACATACCTAGAAAACCATTTTAATAAATGAGTGGAAGTCCAACCTCCTTCTTTTTCTAATGCCGCGGGTAAATCCCAATGGTACAGCGTTACATAGGGTATTAAATCTAAATTGAGGCACTCATCTATTAATCGATGATAAAACTGTAATCCTTCTTGATTTACTTTTCCTGTTCCCAGTGGTATAATTCTACTCCAAGCAATTGAGAAGCGAAATACCTTAAAGCCCAAAGCTTTTACTAATAATAAATCATCTTTATAGCGATGATAAAAATCACAGGCTACTGATGGGGTGGCACTTCCTTTAATTTTTCCTTGTTTATTGGAAAATTGGTCCCAAATGGAGAGCCCTCTACCTTCTGTTTTATAGCCGCCTTCATTTTGTGCTGCAGCGATTACCACACCCCATAAAAAATCATCCCCAAAATCACTGGCTCTTAAAATGGCTTCTTTACTCAATTAGCGAAATTTTAGGGAAAGATGATCGAGTTCGTATTGATTAAATTCCTCCTGGTGTACTTGCATAGAAGCAGCTGTTTCCATTAGTTTTTCTACAATAGTTCCTGTATTAAAGCTAAGATGAAGTTGGGTTTGATGAGTCCCATTCAACCAAGCTTCAACTTGCTTGCTAAAATTAGCATTTAAATTTGCTAAAATAGGAACGCCAAAATTTTTGAGCGCGGCTGCATTGCATAATTGCTCGTACTGCCCTTTTATAGGAACGCAGAGTAGTTTTTTATTTAAGTATAGTGCTTCTGCTGGTGTTTCAAATCCCGCCCCTGTAATTACGCCTGCTGCATTAATCATGCTTTCTGTAAATAGGGCATTGTCAATTGGCATGTAAATAATATTCCCTCGCTGGTTGACTGTCTTTTCTCTCTTGCTAAATAAATGAAACAATTGATCGGGCAATTGATTTAAATAACTGGCTACTACTTCATCACTATAATGAGATAGATAGACGGAAATATGTCCTTGGTTTTTAGGGCTCGCTAATAATACCTGCTCTTTTATTATAGGAGAATAAATGAATTCATCGTATTGTTCAAAATGCAATCCAATGTATTTGGTGGCAGATGCATAGTTGTTTAAAATTAACTCACCCATCCAATCTTTTTTATTGGGCCTTGGTGTTAATGAACTTTTAAAGCTGGCTTGATGACCAAAACCGATGGAGGGCACTTGCTTTATTTTACAAGCCAATGAAGTAATACTTTCAAAGTCATTAATCACTAAATCATATTGATCTACTGGTAATGATCTAGCTTCTTTGATGATATTGAATAAGGACAACTCTTTGGCCATTTTAAAATAATCCAATCCCCCTCTGTTGCCATAAAATAAACTAACCCCATTGCTTTGGTATTTCACGGGTAAGTCTACTTTTAAGTTGCTGTTGTTGCCACTCAAAAAAACGTCTACTTGCCCGTATCGTTGTAAATATGGAATTAATTCTTTTGCTCGAGCAATATGCCCATTCCCTGTTGCTTGTACTGCATAAAATATTTTCATGCTTGTAGTATTAAGGAGTTTAAAAACAAGGTTACTTCGTCTGTAATCACATTTAATGCAGGCTCTTTGGACTGTTTTGGTTTAGCTATAGTAGCATCTTTGATAAATGCCTTTGGGTCATATTGATAAATAGACCATTCGTGATTACAATATTCTAAAGCGGTTAAATTTTCTATCCAGTCTCCACTATTCATATAAACCACTTTACCATCTGCAGTTTCAACTGTTCTCACTTGGGGTTGATGTATATGCCCACAAATAACATAATCGTATTTTTTAGAGATAGCCAGCTCTGCAGCTGTTTGTTCAAAATTGCCTATCCAAGAAACAGCTTGCTTTACACTGTCTTTTACTTTTTTACTCAAACTCATTTTTTCCTTTCCAGCAATCTTTAAAAAATAATTGATGAAGCGATTTATTAAAATAAGTAAGTCATATCCATGACCTCCCAACTTAGCCAACAGTTTGGCGCTTCCCTTAGTAGTTGCATCAAATACATCCCCATGAAAAATCCAAGTCATTTTTCCATCAATCTCCATCACTACCTTGTCTGTTAATTTAAAATTGCCAATTTCAACATCGCTATACTTGCGGAGCATTTCATCATGGTTGCCGGTAATATAAATAACACGAGTACCATTGCTAACCATGTTCATGATTTCTTTAATCACTTGTAAGTGGCTTGCCGGAAAATACCGTTTGCTAAACTGCCATCCATCTATGATGTCGCCGTTTAATATTAAAATTTGAGGAGTAATGCTTTTTAAGTAGTTGACAATTTCAGTTGCATGGCAACCATATGTTCCTAAATGCAAATCGCTGATTACTACTACGTTCACCGAGCGTTTTTCCATGGGTAGTGTTTTACAAATCTCCCACTAGCATGTTAACCCAGGGTTAAGGAATTATTACGGAATTATGAATAAAAAAAGGCCGCCCATTTGGGCAGCCTTTTGAATATGCTTATTCGAACAATTATTTTGAAACACCATTGATATGAACTCCATTGGTTGCGCCTGTTGGTATTCCGCTTGGAATTGGAATAGGCTTTGCTTGTTCTTTTACCAATTCTGGCAATTTCACTTTTTCTTTTGCAGCTAAATTGTCTTCGTAAATTTTGATTAGGCTTGGTAGGTTAGGATCAGAACTTAGTTTTTGATCTACATCTATACCATCAATAATTTCTTTGATTCTATTAATAGTATTGGTATCTGGCACACTAATAATACAATCTAGGTTGGTCATTTCATCGTTCTCAAAACGATAGGTATATACTCTTCCTGAAATTTGGCAGCCCTGTTTTACTTGTACTTTTCCAGTACAAAATATATTGCCACTAAATTTTCCAGATAATACCAATTCTGAGCAAATTAAATCGCCATTAAATACTGAATTGGATTCAAGTATTACTTTTTGCTTAGATAAAAGCGTTCCATTGATACTGCTTTCTATCTTTAATGAATGTTTGGTCTTAAAATGACCTTCCATAAAAACCCCATCGGGTAAGGTAATTAATACCTGGCTTTGATCTATCATATAGCAATGCTTTTGAGTTAAAGGGGATATTAAAATTAACCATTATTTCTTTTTTATCCTATAAAACATAATAAAAATTTATATTTTGTTTGATGACTAGGGAGAACAAGGACTAATAATCGGTGAATAGGGTTTTTATTTTAAACAGTCTTATCTTACTATTCAATCAAAATAGGCCAATATGAAAAATAATCCTGTATTAAAAATTCTGGCACTGGTTGTAGCATTCTTTATTTTCTTATACCTCATTATTACCAATTTTTATACTGAAGCTACTTCACCAACTGAAAACACTCTCTCGGCTCAAGAAAAACAAGATGGTTGGGTTTTATTGTTTGATGGCAAAACCACCAATGGCTGGCATATGTTTAGTAAGCCCAATATGAATCATGCTTGGAAAGCAATCAATGGTGAATTAACCACTAACACCAACGACACTTTGGGTACGCACGGAGATATTGTAACTGATGGCGTGTACGAAAATTTTGAACTGGTTTTTGATTGGAAGATTGCTCGTGAGGGGAATAGTGGGGTTTTTATAAATGTGCAGGACGATACCAGTTATATCGCCACCTGGGCTACCGGTCCTGAATACCAGTTATTAGACAATGCCAATATGCAAGCTGGCTACCTGGATGGTGGAAAAAAGGGGGCTGGTGCACTTTACGGCTTAGCTCCACTTAAAACAACCGTAGAGCCCAACCCAGCAGGTGAGTGGAATAATAGTAGAATTATGCAAGTGAATGGCAAAATCAATTTTTGGCTGAATGGCGTAATGACCAGCGAAGAACAAATGGGTTCTGAACGTTGGAAGGGTTTAGTGGCCAACAGTAAAGCTGCAGTATTTCCCGATTTTGGTAAATCTACTAAAGGTCATATAGGGTTACAAGATTGGGCAAAAGGTGTATCTTTTAGAAATATCAAGATTAGAATCATTTAATATTAAATCTATGCGTTGTCTACATTACCTAGGCTTAGTAGCTGTTCTTCATGTATTTTTTGTACAAATTAGTTATGGTCAAGAAGGCGTAAAGCAGCAAAATAGTGTTCAGCAAACCGATATTGGCAAGCTCTCTTCGGGCGGAAAACTCAAACCGGTTCAGGCCAATATGGATATTCGAAAGTATACCCTCAACTTAGACGTAGACATTGCCAATAAATTCATTAAAGGAAATACCACGGTAAACTTGCAATTAAAAAATGCCAGCGACACCATTCTTTTAGACCTTATACAGCATTATTCTATTGAGTCTATTAAAGTAGATGGCAAATCTGTTGCATTTGATCATAAAAAAGAGAAAATTTTTATTAAAGCAAATGGGGGCGATGGGGTTAAACCCTTTTCGACCAGCAACCAATTTCCTGCTGGAAATCATTCAGTATTGATTACCTATGGGGGTAATCCTCCTGAAGCAGTAAGACCTCCTTGGTTAGGAGGATTTACTTGGTCTAAGGACCGCTCTGGTAATGATTGGGTGTCTATCAATATTCAAAAAGAAGGGGGAAGAATGTATTTCCCTTGCAAAGACCATCCTAGTGATGAACCAAATGAAGGGGTTGAAATGAATATTACTGTTCCTGCTGGCTTATTGGTGGCGGGTCCTGGCTTATTACAAAAAACAGTTACTAAGAAAAACAAGTCTACTTTTTCATGGAAAACGAATTATACCATCAGCAATTATTGTGTGCTATTTAATATTGGAAAATATCGCGTAATAAAAGACAGTTATACCACTATTAATAACCATATCGTTCCAATTGAATATTATATTTTAGAAGAAGATTCCGCACAAGCAAAAAGAGTAATTGAAGCCAAAAAAAGAGACTCTAAAATTTTAGAGAAATACTTTGGAGAATACCCTTGGTACAAGGAAAAGATTGGTATAGCTGCTGTTCCTAATTCTGGTATGGAGCACCAAACCATGATTACTTTTGACAACAAATTTATTTTCACCAAAGTGGGCGGGCAAGATTACTCGGCTAACTTGTTTCATGAATATGCTCATGAGTGGTGGGCCAATAAAGTAACCAATAAAGACTGGGCACATATGTGGATTCAAGAAGGCATTGGTACTTATGCAGAAGCCTTGGCTATGTATGAATTAGGTGGTCAGGAAGAATACAATAAAATCATTGCTGCACACAAAAGAGGCATTCGTTATAGAAAACCATTGGTGGGTGGAGAAGAATTATCTGAAGACGAAACCTATGCTGGTAATGATATTTACACGAAAGGCTCTTTCTTTATGCACAGCTTACGATATGTTTTGGGCGACGAGGTGTTTTTAAAAACACTGAAACAATTGGCAACTGATGAAGCATATACTTATGACAATATGGTAACTACTACCGATGTTGAACAACTGTTCAGTAAAGCAGCTGGCTATTCGTTAAAACCATTTTTTGATTTTCATTTAAGAACTACACAACTAATTGAAGTTTCTGTAAAAGAAACAGGTTATCAGCAATACCAAATTAAGCCATTGAACTACTTTATGGATTTGCCTTTTGAAATTACCCTTAATGGCAGAGCTACTAGAATGATATTGGGCAAAGATGGAATATCAGTAAAAAGCAATACAGTTCCAATGGTTGATGCTGCTGGTTATTACTTAAAGAAAGTGTTTATTCAATAATTGTTCCTTGATGATTTACTTGCTTTAAATTAAAGGGATCAATAGTGGCATTTATAAGGACCGCAAACTCTAAACGAGTCAATGGCATTTGTTCATCAAAATAACCCAGCTTCCATTTAGACCAGGCTGCTTGAATTTGCTGGGTTAACCTTTTTTTGTCTGAATAATTCCAACTAGTGTTAGGCTGAACCTTTTGATTGTTCTTTTGATAATTTAATCCAAGCGCTTGTTTGGCCATTTGCATAATTATATCAATGGCTGCTGAAAGGGTTAATTTTTGTTGAAGATTATCTTGAACAAGAAAATAGGGTGCCATGTCTTTCGCCAACTCATTGCTCTTTACTAATGAATCAGGATGAAAATAAGTTCTATTGGCCCAACCCGTTGGTACACCCTGCCCTTTTAAAATTCCAGTTGCACCTATTTTTTGAACAGCTTCAAAATGAGGATGTGAAAGGGGTACATCAAAATAAGGCATGATATAGGCATTGGTTTGCAGCAATGCATTTTGCACTTTTCTTACAGACACTTTTTCAGCAGGAATATTTTCTTTCGCAGCAGTTGCCGCCAATGTGCCAGCTGCCTGACCAATCAACAGCGCAATGGCTTGTAATCTTGTAGTGCCATTCACTACATTGGAAACACTGATGCTTTTTTCTGCTACAATAATTCCAGAATTGTTGGCAGGTATTAAAGCACCTAGTGGGATATTAAAAGAAGGTACTCCATAAAAATCAAGATGCTGAGGTGCTTCCGAATTTTTTTTGTGATGATGATCAATGGGATAATCTCCTACTGCAATGCCTGTTCTATATAAAGGAGCAGCTAATTGAAACGGCTTTGCAATATGATGAATATCCATTCTCACCAAACCCTTTACTCTTCTGCTTTCTCTATGATAAGGAATCAATGGAAAACGATCTTTCGTAGGATACTCGTCATCCGCCAGTCCCAAATGCTTGAATCCTAATTGGTGTTGTATAAAATAAATAAAGCGAAGGGTTTGTTGTTTTGCCTTGATCAATTCTTTTTGCCGATCTTCTTCTTTCATTTCCACAATATTTAAATATATATCATTGCCATATCCAGGCCAGTTGATCATGTATTTATTATTGGGAAGCTTTCCATAATTCAACATTTTTTGCGCATCTACGCTAGGCTTTTGTCGCAAAAGATTAAAATAATAATTCGTGCAGGCTGCATCAAATTCATCGGGGTCATAATTAGGTGGTCGAACAATGGTACAGTCCTTGCCTACACCATAATCTTTTAAGATGGCTACATAAGTTATGTCTTGCACAATATCATTGCTTGGCCCTTTGTGTACATTCTCGTGGGTAATATCATTCGATTCCATGCCTAAATCATAGGGTATGCCTGCACTGGCTATTACATCTCCTAGTTCGGTGGCATCTATCACTTGCTTTGCATACACTACGCATTTTTCGCTTGTTAGGGTTTGTGTAAACTCGGCGCCTTTGATCACCCCATTTTCTACAATGGTTTTATGAAATTGCCATTGGTATTGTATAGAAAGTTTTTGTGTTGAAGCTGCTATGGTTTTAAAAATACTGTCTCCTACATGTGGTTCAAACAAAGTATTGCTTACCCAACCAGTGGCTACTTTAGAAGGACCTCCATATACTTTGTATAAGGCAGCTCTAAATTCTCCAAAAATACCTGAGGGCAAATTGTGGTTTCCATCAAACGCACAAACACCAGCGGCTGTAATCATTCCTCCCAACCAAGTACTGGGCTCTGCTATAATAGTATTAGCACCCATTCTGGCAGATTGAATGCCAGCAGCAATGCCGCTCGCACTCGCACCCACCACCAATACATCGGTTGTATATTTTTTTTGTGCAGTAATTTGTTGCAACAAAATACTAAACAACAAAACCAACCAAGCTTTTTTATTTCGCACCAGATTTATTTTAAGTATTTATTAAACCAGCCAATATATCTTTCAAAACGATCTTTCACATAACTAGGTGTGCTGATGCCATGAAATTGTCCTGGATAAATAATCAGCTCTGTTGGTGTACCCAATGAACGAAGTGCCTGATACATTTGCTCAGTACCTACAGCTGGTACATTAAAATCTTTTTCGCCTACCATAAATTGGGTGGGCGTTTTTATTTTATCTGCTTTTAAAAATGGATAAGACAATTTTAAATAACGATCGATGTTTTTCCAAGGTGCGCCCAATTCATTATCGTACTGATTAATGTATTGATCAACACCATATAAAGAAGACACCATTGCAACACCAGCACCACTACTGGCTGCTTTAAAACGATTGTCGGTTGCAATTAAATAATCCGTCAAAATACCTCCATAACTCCATCCACAAATACCCAACTTGTCTTTATCTGCCCAACCTTTTTCTACCGCGTAATCTACCGCACCTTGAATATCAATTACTTCTTTGTTACCCCAATCGGCACTAATGGTTTTAGAATAATCCCATCCACGTCCGCTACTGCCACGATAGTTTACTCCTACCACCATATAGCCAGCGGCTGAAAGCATTTGGCGAGTTAAATCAAATCCATATTCATCTTGTGCTACAGGTCCTCCGTGTATATAAAACAGCGTTGGTAATTTTTGTGTGGCAGGAATATTAGCTGGTCTAAGTGCAATGCTCGATACTTTGGTTCCATCTGAGCTGGTAGAGCTATACCCTTCTACAGAAGCAAGTTCTAGTGGCGCTACAAATTCATCTTGGTGTTTGGTTAGTCTTCTTGGTACCCCATTTTCAACTGCATATAATTCAGTAGGCAATTGTGGCTCACTCATTGCAGCCAACCAGTTATTGCTGCTATGTGCTTGAAGTGCACCATAACTTCTTTTGCCTCCAGCAATTTTAGTGAGTGCGCCTGTTGCAATATTGAATTGACCAATATATCTTTCTCTGTCATCAGAAATTAATACAGCAACATGAGCACCATCTTTGGTAAACTTAATATTACCAACAGGTCTGTCTACTATTTTAGATAAATATTTAGGGGTGCCAGCACCACTTGCATCAATTACAGTAAGGTATTGTTCTTGGTATGCAGTATAAGATTCAGATGCAGAACTTAAATAAGCAATTGTTTTACTATCAGGACTCCATACTGGACTATCATCTGAACCTGGCCATTTGGTTAATTGCTTAGGAGTTGCTTTGGGCTTTGCTTCCATCACAAAAATATCGGTATTAATATTTCTGTCTGGATCAGCAGTGGTATTGCTTACGAAAGCAATTTGTTTTCCATCAGGACTAAACACTGCGCCTCTTTGATCAAACTCGCCACTGGTTAAAGTATCTGTTTTCTTTGTGGCAATATCAAAAAGATATAGGTGGATGGGATCCCGCTGCGTAATATATCCCACTACATCTTGCTTAAACTTGTAACGATCAATAACGATGGGTTTAGGCGTTTTTGGCTTTGATGTATCAGCCGGAGTTTTGATGGTCATCAATATCTTTTTACCATCGGGGCTCCAGCTATAATCCATTAAGTTGGTCTTTAAACTGGTTAACTTTTTACCTTCTCCACCCATTCGATTCATTAGCCAAATTTGGGAATTGGTTTCTCCATTGCGAGAAGAAACAAAAGACAAATATTTACCATCAGGGCTCCAACGAGGTTGTGTTTCCGCATCAGGACTATTGGTCAACTGAATCGTTTGCTTTCCATCCCAACTCACCATCCAAATATCTGTATTGCGTTTGTTTTGAGCCGAATCAACAGATGATAAAGTATAGGCAATCCAATTCCCCTCTGGTGATACTTGTGGATCACCTATGGTTTGCAAACGATACACATCTGCAGGTTGTAGTTTTCTTTTCACAGTTGCAGTGTTAGCAACCTGTGCTGTGGTTGTTTGCAAATTCAATAAAGAAAGGGCAAGCAATGAGAATAGCATTTTTTGTTTCATGAAGCGGCGTTTATAAAGGGGGATGATGGAATTTTGATTGTAAGATAAAAAAGATTTATCCCTGTATTAAAAATATCTTGAGCAAAAATCAGTAGCTGTCTCTTTAATAATTTCAACACCAGGGTGGTTAAAGGAAGGAGCGGGATTGGGATCAACCACGATTACTTTTTTATGGTTATGTACACCAACTTGTAATGCACCGTAAGTAAATCCAACAGAATTAGAAGTGCCCATAAAAATGATGGTATCTGCTTCATCTATCCAAGTTAAGGCTTTATTATATTGATACAATTCGGTATAGTATTCATCAAACAACAATATATGCGGCCTATATGATTGGGTTTCGTTAATGATTCCCTCTTTGCTTATTTTGAATAGATCAAATAAGTCTTTTTCCAAGTTATTTTCATCTACTTGATTCCAGTTTGCCAATTCTAATTCGGCTATATATTCTGCATTGATCTTTCTTTTAAAATTGATATTGCCATGAATTTCAACGAGGTGGTCTCTTGGGTGTTGTGCTTTTACATGGAGGTTATCTATATTCTGGGTAATCAATTTGATATTTTGCTTGGCCAGTATTTCATGAGCCCGATTAGGCAATGCGTCTTTACAACTTACAAAGCGATGGTAATACCATTGAAGAAATGCACTGGTATTTGTTCTGAAATATCGATTGGTAGCCATTTCAGTTGGGTTCTCATTCCATAGTCCATTTTTTCCCCTAAAAGGCTGAATGCCCGACTCCACTGAAACGCCTGCTCCTGTTATAACTACCGTATTTTTCATTGTATCAAAATTTAAGCGATACTATTTTAATTGATTTTAAATATTGCAGATTAAGCTGCATAGTTCCTTTATTCAGCATCATTAAAATAGCTATCTTCAAAATAATCCTAATGAATAACTATTTGAAAATATTACTTATTCTGTTAACCACACTCATCACCCATGGTATATATGCGCAGGTATTATGTGGATATGATTTAGGAAGAGCAGATAGCAGCAAATCTACAATCTATAAGGCTGAGGAAGAAAAAATGCATCAAGCCATTCGTGCCCAGATTTTAAAAACTAGACAAGCTAATTTTTCAAAGGGTATTATTCGCAATCAATCAAGCGGAACCTTAAAATCTAATTCCACGTCTTTACCCGCCACTGTTTATATTCCTGTTGTATTTCATTTAATTAGTGAAGACCCTTTTGCCATAACCGATGCAATGGTGCAAGCAAGTTTAGACGATCTTAATAAAGCATTTGCTCACCAAGGAGCTTATGGCGTAGATACTTTAGGAGAAGATACCCGCATTCAATTTAAGTTAGCCCAAAGAACCCCAACAGGAGAAAAATCAAATGGCATTAATAGAATCAAATCATTCTATGATACAGTAGATGTAGACTTAGAAGATGCTGCCATGAAAAACCAAATAAAATGGGATCCATCTAAATATGCAAATATCTGGGTAGTAAAAAAAATCAACGGAGAAATTCAACCCAGTGTTTTTGAATGTGGACAATGGACCAGAATGGCTTATGGTGGTTATGCTTCAGCAGGAGGAGGAATGGTAGTTGCGGGCTTAGTCACTTCTATTATTGCACACGAAATGGGACACTACTTGTCTTTATTGCATACATTTCAAGGAACCAACTGTGTAAACAACGATTGTACTACAGACGGTGATCGAGTTTGTGATACCCCACCCGATAGAAGTATACAAGGATCTGACTGTAATAATCCGGAGAATTCTTGTGGCACTGATACCCTATCAGGCCCTTTCACCGTTGACATGCGAGACAATATTTCCAATTTTATGGATTACGGAACCAGTTGTCCAACTGTTTTTACGCCCGGACAAGGAGAACGCATGCGTGCTTTCTTAGCCATATTTAATGGTGGCAGTTTATTAGTGAGTGATGGTGCAACACCAGTATGTGCCGATAATATTAATGCATTGTATGAAGTAACAAACAATCCTTTCCCGTTGATTGGCACTTCAGTAGAATTTACCAACCGTTCTACTGGTGCCAATAATTATGAATGGTGGATTAAGAACACCGCAACTGGGGTAGAGTCTTTAGTAGGATCGGGTACCAATCTCAATTATCTTTTTTCAAGCGCTGGAACTTATGCAGTAAAGCTAAAAGCATTTAATGGGGGAGGTACCTGTAATAGTAGCTATTATACACAAGTGCTTGTAAGTTGTGGTACAGTTGCTCGGTTTTCACCAGATAAAAGAATTGTTTCTTCTAGGAATGGTATCTACGAAGAC
>JBKBWE010000229.1:0-4882 GCA_046289145.1 Sediminibacterium sp. | reverse complement strand
GGAGGAATAATGAAATGTTGACCTACGGTTGTTCCAGTAATCATTGGAATGGCTTTCAGGTCATCTAGTGGATCTTGATCTATAGTTGAATCTCTATTAAAGTCTACATCTGTTTGATCTATGATAACTGCCACTTTAATATTGCTGGTATCTGATTCACCTGCTACTGTATTTGAATTTACAATAGCTCTGCTGTTCACAATCGCTCTTGAATTAACGATGGCCCTGCTATTGGATAATGGATCACCACTATAGGTTCCGTTTACAATTGCTCTTGAGTTTACAATTGCTCTTGAGTTAACGATGGCCCTTGAGTTTACAATGGCTCTTGAGTTTACAATGGCTCTACTACTGGTTAGTGTTGATGTTGAAGTTTGCGTAGCAGTATCGTAATTAAAGTCTAATACAACAGAAGCTGGAACGTCTACCACTTTAGTAGGTGCTGGTAAAAGCGTAGTATCATTTACATAAGTTGTATCATATAATTGAATGCTATTTACAATTGCTCTTGAATTCACGATAGCTCTGCTGTTCACAATTGCTCTTGAATTCACAATAGCTCTTGAGTTTACAATTGCTCGGCTACTTACCAATACACCCATATTCACAATGGCTCTTGAATTTACAATAGCCCTTGAGTTTACGATAGCTCTTGAGTTCACAATGGCCCTTGAATCTACTAATGCAATTACACTGGTATCTAAAATAGACTCATGAGCAATTTTAAGCGAATCGGTTAATCCACTTCTGAATCCTCCACTTAATGTAGCGGTTGGATCAATAACATAATTAAATTTAAAATCATTGATTCTGTCTCCATACACCAGGGTTTTGTCTTGCGGTGTTACTTTTATGTTTAGTTTCTTAACAGTTAATACTCCTGGTGCAAATTCATAATTATATGATTGTAGTAAACCTTGATCGGCCAATGATAAATTGGTGGTGTCAAAAGGAGAGACTGGTTGAATTAAGTATTTTCCTACATTACTTAATTGCCATACTGGTGAATTAAATTGTAGGTTATTGAGCTTTAATGCTGCCAATGTTAAATTGGTAGAATCAATGGGTATGCCATCAACTGTTACTTTATAAGTAAAAGTTGGAGCTGCTTCACCGTATTTTTTTTCTACATTGTCTACTGTTACTTTCACTATTTTTCTAGTGTCATCAAATAATCTTAGGGTTTCTGAAATGCCTCCATCTAACTGACTACTTGAAATGGCAGCTGTTGCTAATTCCACAGTTGGATTGCCTCCAACATATACTGGAATAATTGCCGTTGCGGTTTGCTCATCAATTATATTGGTAGTAATGGGAACACCATTGAAACGAATTTTTGTATCAGTAGATAAATGTTCTCCCGTTACTTTTAATCTGGATAATGGAACAAAATTGGAATCCCCTAATGATTCTATTGAATTTAATTTTGGGGTAGGTTTCGCAAATGTTTTTAACATGGCATCTGCTTGTAGTAAACCAGCACCAGATGCATCTGCTTTAGTACCATTGTACATTTGAAATGCAGTGCTTTGCATTAAATTTTTAATATCAGATGGAGTAAGTCCTTGGTTCGTAAATTTTTGTTTTGCTTCAATTAATAAAGCTGCGGCTCCTGCAACGTGTGGCGCTGCTGCAGATGTTCCAAAGAAGTTGGGGAAGGCATCTCCATCAATATTTTGACCACCCATATTTACCGTAGTATTCACTCCATTTGGTGCAGAAATATCTGGTTTATTTCTATTGGCATTGCTCACCAATGTTCCTCCTCTTGAAGAGAAAGAAGCAACAGTTGGAACACCGCCATACTGAGGCGTGTTAGTGTATAGAACTGCACCAACTGCAATAGCACCTGCAGCATTTGCTTGTCCTACAATGGTTCCTTTGCCTGATCCTGGAATTGGTTCAAGCACTGCTTCTCCTCTAAAAATAATGTACTTGAATTTTGCATTGCCACCTGCTGCTTTTGTAACCAATATATTGGTCTCTGTATTTTCATTTACGGTAAACGGTAAAACTTCAACAGGGTCTCCGTAAATATTGTTTCTATTGAATCCAAATAAGGTAGACCCATCATTATTGGCTAAGTAAATGTCTAAATCTGTTTGTGTACCTGAGTTTCCTCCTAAAGAATAAAGTTCATCTTCCCACTGTAAAACAATCGTATAAGTACCGGGTACCAGTGTTAATTTTTGATAAATAGAATTTCCGAAATTATGCGCTTGTCCGGTTATTCCTAATGGTGGAGTAGTTGGATTAAAATTACTTTCATAAGATTTAGATCCATAATTGCCCGCCGCAGAAATATACGTTACACCCGCCGCAGCCACTTGATCTACCGCTTTAGCTACAATCCCATCTCTAAAAAATGGTTCTGTTATATAAGTGATATCATCTACTATAATGTTGCAACCATTATTGGCCAATTCTTTTATTCCTTGTGCAAAATCACCAGGACTAATAAATCCTGTTCTAAATGCTAGGTTGGCTTTTGGTGCAATATCATGAACAATTTGCAACATGGCTCTTCCTTCATCCGATTTTTTGTTATAAGGGTAATCGAGTAAAACCTGCACAGGGCTTGTGTTTCCGTTGGGATTATTAACGCCGGGTAGGTCGCCATTCATTACATCGGCCAATGCAGGATTATTCGGGATGGTATTATAACTATCTGATAAAACACCCACTTTTACGCCAGCACCTCCTACTTTGAATCCTGATTTTACAATATTGGATCTTATAGCTGCATCGCCTTGTGATGCGGTTAATCCAGACTTTGTTAATGGTTGATATAAGGGTCTTGAGAATCTGAGTAAACTGGTTTGTTGATTTAAATTTAATAAGTTGACAATTGGAAAGCTACCTGTTATGGTTAGTGAACCATTGCCATTGTCTATGATATTGGTTAATCCTTGGCTTTGTAAATAAGCCAATAATGCTGCTTCTTGTCCTTCTATTGCAACTGCTTCAATAGTTACATAAGTATTATCAATAGTAAAAATATTATTAGAAGGTATACTGGTAATTGGTCCAATATTTTTAGTTAACTGCGTTAACTCTGCACCAATTAAATCATTTGTTTTTCCTGTTTCAGGAGGAGGGTAGTAAGGGGAGATATTGTTCGGATCAAACTTTAAAGGTGCATAAACAATTTCTGTATTGTTTTCAATGGTGATTTTATTACCACTCCATATAGCGCCAACAAATTTAGAAGGAGTGCCTTTTTCTGCAGATTTAATTTTTATTTTGCCATAGGGTGCCCAAACAGTACCTAGCCACATTGTACCAGTACTTGTTTTTTCATTTGAAAGATGAAATGCATTGTCTTCATCATCGTCATCATCTTCGTCTTTATCAGATTTGCTACGTGTATGTATTTCTGTGAAAATCCTTTTTGGACTCCCTCCATTAATTGTACTTGTGTTTATATTATATAATTGGATTTTGTCAGTTATAAAGAGCCTAAAGTGACCAGTGGTTGTATTATTAAAATTGTAAACAATTTTTACATTACCATTTCCTTTGCTTTTAATTGATTTAAAAATATAAGTTCCCACTCCATTTAACGAAAGCGTTTGCCCGCTGTTTAAATTGATATTTCCATAAGTACCCGGGCTTAATGTAATAGAACTATTGCTGGTGCCATTTCCTGACACATAGTAATTGATTACGGGGTTTGCGGGAAAAATAGGCAATACTAAATTGCCCTTTGTAATGCCTCCAGAAGGGGTAGGACCACTATAAGAGGATCCGTTAGCTTGTTTTACTGATCCAATTATGCTGCTTCCCGAGTTAGTCAACTTTATATTACCATTCACTAATAAGTTACCTTTTATGGTAATTCCTTTATCTCCTTTAATTATTTCCGATTTTGAATTCTTGTAATTGTTGGCTGTGATATTTCCCTCAATAGAAAGCTCTTTGTCTAATTCAATGGTACTTCTGCTAAAAAGGTTAGCAGTGATAACAGACCCTTTTTTGAGGCTAATACTTTCTTTACTTCCTATATTACCTTTACTGCTGGTATCTGGTTTTACTTTGATTTGATCGTTCAGTTTTAAGGACTTTGCACTATAAATTACAAAGTCCTTCATCTGCAGTTGTTGATTTTGCCCATAAGAGCAAAACATTAAAAGCAGTAAGATTGGCAAAATGCCAAAACGTAAATTATTTTTCATCAGAATTGTTTTAATAATGCTTTGATTCTCAAAAAATAATAACTTGTAGCAAGTATACTCATCATATAATTAATATATTATATGCATAAAAAATACTAAACCTAGGTTATAAGCGTTTATGGTTTTAGGGGGATATTGAAAATCAATCTTTTAAACTCGAAAGGGGATGATAAGATATGCCGATAAATTTATAATTCATAAATAAAAGTTAATATCTATTTTTATTTTAAGCCCTTTTTAATAACATCAATATGGCTCAATTTTTTAAAGCGGAAGAAGCAATTATGTCGAAGCTCAAAAATGAGTTAGCCGAGCATTTAACCTACCATAGTTACTTTCATACTTTGGACGTACTAAATGCTTCCACACAAATTGCAGAAACCGAGCATATTTCAAATGAAGAGTTGAGCTTACTTAGGATTGCAGCGGCTTATCACGATTCAGGTTTTTTAGAAGTTTACAAGGGACATGAGTTAAAAAGTTGCGAATACGCTCGAAGAGATTTGCCTGCTTATGATTTTACGGAGGAACAAATTGAGATTATTTGTGGAATCATCATGGCTACTAGAATTCCACAATCACCTACCACCAAATTGCAGGAAATTATTGCTGATGCCGATTTAGATTATTTAGGAAGATCAGATTATACCCATATTGCCTCAAAATTATTTGCTGAATTGAAAGTGCAAGATATACTTCATGAAGAA
>JBKBWE010000228.1:0-4884 GCA_046289145.1 Sediminibacterium sp. | reverse complement strand
AATGAATAGCGTTTAAGGTTATACATTAATTGCATACTGAAAGTGTGCAAAACACATTCCACTTTCAGCACGACTAATTTGGGGAATAAAGTCTACCATCTTTCTACATTTTAAACGAATAGTGAATCAAGTAATTTTTTTCTACAATAAATCTGTAGAGAAAAATCCCCAAAATTGGGCATAAACTTATATATAAGAAAGTTTTGTTTACATAATTTATCGTTAATGCAGTGATATCAATGATTAACAGTCAAATTAGTCTAACATTATGAGACCATGTACAAGATTTTAATTGTTGAACAAGACATTAGCGCATGCATTTTATTGGAAAAATTCTTTTCGAAGAATGGATATATTGTTTATTACGTTCATTCTAACAAGAAGGCACTTCTGGCATTATCTTATTTTAATCCAGATATAGCAATCATTGATTATAAAGTTGTTGCATCAACAGAAAAAAGTTTAATTAATCAGTTTCATGAATTTAATGCCCATTTGCCTTTGCTCATCATTTCAGATTCTACCGATATAAAAATTGCTGTAGAAATGATAAAATTAGGTGCATATGATTATGTTTTGAAACCACTGTTTCCAGATGAAATATTAATGGTGGTGAGTAAGGCACTGAAAGAAAAATCCAACCAAAATTATTCTACAAATTTTCTTCCTAATTTATTATTCACAGATAGCAAAGAATTCAGCGAGGTTTTATCACAAATAGTATTGGTAGCTCCTACCAATTATAGTGTAATTATTTATGGAGAAAGTGGCAGTGGTAAAGAAGGTATTGCATTAGAAATTCATAATAAAAGCTACCGGGCTAATGCACCGTTTATTCCTATTGATTGCGGAACCTTAAGTAAAGAACTTGCAGCTAGTGAACTTTTTGGACATGAAAAAGGCGCATTTACGGGTGCTAGTGAACAAAAGATTGGCATTTTTGAATTAGCAAATGACGGCACCGTTTTTCTAGACGAAGTGGCTAATTTATCCTATGAGGTACAAGTGGCTTTATTGCGAGTGGTACAACAGAGAAAAATAAGAAGGGTAGGTGGTAAACGTGATATACCAATCAATATTAGGATTGTAGTTGCTAGTAACTATAGATTATGGGAATTGTGTCAAGAGGGTAAATTTAGGGAAGATCTTTTTCATCGATTCAATGAGTTTAGCATTGAATTGCCTCCACTAAGAAACCGGAAGTCAGATATTGCTACTTACAGTTTATTTTTTTTGGCGGAATCAAATGAAGAATTGGGTAAAAATATTGAAGGATTTAAGCCCGATGTGATTCAGCTTTTCTTGGAATATCAGTGGCCAGGAAATCTTAGGGAGTTAAAAAATGTTGTTAAACGAGCAACACTACTAGAAACTACTAATGTGATACAATTAACTGCCTTGCCTTTTGAAATGATTGATCATTTTCCATTAAAGGGTAAGCAATTATTGGGGGAAGATCATAAAGCCCCACATTTATTGACTTTTATTTTGCCAGAAAGTCAATGTCAGCATGGCCAAGTAGATAAGGAAAAGGAACGTGTATCAAATAATTCGTACGTTTTAAAGAAAGCAAGTATTGGCGCTGAATATGAAATGATTCTTGAAGCAATCAAGATGGTTAATAATAATAAGAGCAAAGCGGCTTTATTACTCAATATTGATAGGAAAACCCTTTACAATAAAATGAAACAGTATAAGGAATACTCGATTACAAAAGCGGCATCTAAAAAATGAAAAGAATTCTAAAGTGGATAGGAGTGGTTGTTTTATCGATGGTTCTTTTAGTACTTATGACTGCTGTATTGTTGAACACCCCAAAAGGAAAAAAAATCATCGTTTCAGGTATCAATACTTATTTAAATAAGAAACTGGGTAATGCTGTCCAAATTGGTTCCTTAGATTTTAGTATTCCAAAATGGGTTGAATTAAAAAATGTGTACATAAAGGATCAAGCAAATGATACCCTTGTATTTGCTCATTATTTGCGCGTAGATATGAATATGCGCTCTTTCTTCGGTAGCAAATGGGTGTTGAATGATATTCAAATGGAAAAAGCAGTGATTAATATTAATCAAATTAAAAATAGTCAATCTTATAATTTTCAATTTATTATTGATGCTTTTATTTCAAAAAGTAAAGCAGTCAATAATAAAAAAATTTTCCCTTCCATCAATTTAACTAAACTGCAATTGCGCAACATTCAATTAAGATTTAATGATTCATCACAAGCCATTTATTCGAAAATTGAAGCACTTAACTTACAAGGGGTAAAATATGACCAAAAAAAATTTTATGCTCATTCTCTTGTGTTGAATCACCAATTCAGTTACAATAAAATTAACCAGCCTTTTCTTAAGAAAGGATTTGATTTTAATCATATCCATATTCAACAAAATTTGCTTCTAGCAAATCAATTGAAATATGATGATGGAGCGTCGTCAGCAAATATTAAAAAATTGACATTCATAGATCAAACTGGATTTAAAATAATTCAATCCTCTTTTTTATACCAGCAAAAAGACAGTAGTATTCATTTCAACAATATTCAATTAAAGTCTACTTTTTCTGCTATTGAAGGAGCAGTTTCCATTCAACCCCAATTGTATAAACTGGCATTGCGAAATACTATCGTTTCTAGAAAAGACATTCAATTGCTATGGCCTACTGAATTAGCCAAACTTCAACCTGCTCTGTCAGAAATCAACTCCCTCACTTTCAACCTAGAAGCAAACGGGAATGAAAAACTATTAAACATTCAACAACTAGAAGCGGCTTCGAATAATCAACTATTTTATATAAATACCAAAGAGACTATAGCTAATTTCACCAATCCCAATCAAATTCAGTATCAATTAAGTATTACTAGATTAACTACTCTTAGGCAAGTGGTATATGCGTTTTTGCCAAACGCTCAACAAGCATATATTCAATTGCCATCTGTTTTATCTGCTACCGGTTCTTTATCTGGTACATTAACAACACTTACCCCCAATTTATTGATCACTAGTGCTTATGGCCAATTGGGCGTAAAAGGGATGATTAATAATTTCGCGAATCCCCAATTAATTAATTACGACTTGGTACTTAATGCCCAAAAATTGGAAACAGGAAAATGGGTTCAACAAGATAGCCTATTTGGTAAGTTTGATGGCGTTGTTATTGTAAAAGGAAGGGGTACTAATTACAAAACGCTACAGTTAAATTCTAATACAAGAATTCATCAATTAATGTATAATAAAGTACTATACACTAATGCTACTATTTCTTTGAATGCAAATAATGGTTTGTACAAGTACCAGTCTAATATAAAGAATGAATTATTGAATGCTTCCCTACAGGGTACCGCTTCCTTAAATAAAGCTTACCCTACTATTAACGCTAAGTTTGCTATACATCAGGCCAATATAATGGCTATGGGTTTTGTAAAAGACAGTTTGAAGCTGCGTACTAGGGGAATACTTGATTTGAATAATTTAGATCCAAATTTACTAGACATTTCAATTATACTTGATAGCGTTGAATTTTTAGAGGGGTTAAAAAAAATAGCGGTATATAGTATATCATTAACAGGTGAAATTGATAATGCAAAGCAGACTAATTTAATGCTTCGTTCTGCTTTTTTAGATGCCAATTTGCAGGGTAAATTTAAGTATACCGACTTGCGAAACATCTTTTTGGAATTATCTAAACGTTATTCAACGGCTGTTTTTTCTGGTTCATTAACCCCTTTATCCTATAGCCTTACAAGTGCTATAACAGCAAAACCACATATGGTTTATGCGGCATTGTTACCTGGACTACTGTTTAGCAAAAATATTTTATTAAATGCTGGGCTTAATTCAATCCAAACCGATAGCAGTGTTTGGGGTAAACTAGTTGTGCCTGAACTTACCTATGAAGGCAACCATATTTCTATGTTGAATGCAAGTGTGAATGGTTTCAAAGACTCACTCAAACTGCTTGCTATAGCGGATACTTTAAAAGCTTCTTCCATATTATTACATAATACAAAATTGATGGGGGGATATACAAAAAACGGATTTACCGCAACAGTGAATACGATTGGTCAACAAGCGGTTGATGTATTTTCTTTTGGTATTCATGGAAATACCAGCCCTGAAGACACCCGAATTCGTTTTATGGAAAAGCTTTTGTTGAAAAACAAACTATGGACTGTTAGCCCCCAAAATGAATTGGTAATTAATAACAAGGGGTTTTATCTACAACATATGCTCATTGAGAACGATAATCAATCTATTTTGCTAAACAGTCAAGAAGCAGTTGCAGCATCTCCTTTGCAAGTTAAAATAACTGACTTTGCCTTGAGCAATATCACTAATTTGATGAATAAAGATTCATTATTAGTTGAGGGTGTTTTGAATGTTGATTTGGTAGCCAATCATTTTACTAACCCTTTGCCTTCTTTTGACGGAATGGCTTCTATTGACTCCTTGGTATTTCAGCAAGTTGCAATTGGTAATTTGGTCTTAAAGGCTACATCAAGTGAACAAACAGGAGTTGATTTTAATGGGAGCTTAAACGGAAATGGAAATCAACTTTTAGTAGCTGGAAAATACAATCAACAGCAGGTTAATGCAAAGGTTCAGTTATCGCCTTTGCAAATGAGTGCAATTGAGCCATTTACCATGCAATATTTAACCAAATCTCAGGGTAGTATTTATGGCGATATAACCATTAGCGGCAACGTTGCTTCGCCTGTATGGAATGGCAATATTCGATTTGATTCAATTTATACAGTATCAAAAGACTACGGTACGGTCATTCGTTTGACCAATCAAAAAATTGAATTAGCCTATCCATCTGTTCTTTTTAAGCAATTTACTATTGCTGATTCTTTAAATAACGAATTAGTAGTAAAGTGGC
>JBKBWE010000227.1:0-4909 GCA_046289145.1 Sediminibacterium sp. | reverse complement strand
GGAATGCGTGATTTTTTCAATTGAATCACTTTGCCCATGTGCAAAATCATACATTGGATAAACGCACCACTTATCTCCTGTTCTATGATGATGCGCATGTTTAATTCTGTAAATAATAGGATCTCTTAATAACATATTAGGAGATCCTATGTCAATTTTTGCCCTAACTACTTTTGACCCATCTGGATATTTGCCTGCTTTCATTTCCTCAAATAAAGCCCTGTTTTCACTAGGTGTTCTATTGGCATACTCATTTCTTTTACCAGGAACAGTTGGGGTTCCTTTTTGTAAAGCAATTTCTTCGCTCGTACTATCGTCTACATAAGCCAATCCTAGATCAATGAGTTTTAAGGCCATTTCATACAACTGATCAAAATAGTCTGAAGCATATAATTCATTGGCCCATTCAAATCCTAACCATTTAACATCGTTCTTGATGCTTTCTACGTATTCTGTATCTTCTGTTACAGGGTTGGTATCATCAAAGCGAAGATTAGTAGAGCCGCCATACTTTTTAGCTAATCCAAAATTCAATACAATACTTTTAGCATGACCAATGTGTAAATAGCCATTTGGTTCAGGTGGAAAACGAGTGGTTATTGATTCATGTTTTCCACTGGCTAAATCTGATTCAATAATCTCTTCTATAAAATTCAAACTTTTCTCTTCGCTGCTCATTCCCTATTTATTTATTGAATTATGCGTTTTGTAATTGGCTATAAAATTAATTGAATTTATCATGTCTGTATGTAAAATTCTATCAGCATCATTAAAGCAGACCACTTTTCTAAATTCGGTCATTAATGTTTCTAATATAGGAGAAGTCTTTAATGGTCTTCTAAAGTCTAGAGCTTGAGCTGCTGTAAGTAGTTCAATTCCCAATACTTTTTCTACATTATGCATTAATCGATAGCATTTAGTAGCTGCATTTGCACCCATACTTACATGGTCTTCTTGGTTATTGCTACTTGAAATGCTGTCAACAGAAGCAGGGGTACATAGTTGTTTATTTTCACTCACAATTCCCGCAGCTGTGTATTGAGGAATCATAAATCCGGAGTTTAGTCCTGCATTTTTAACTAAGAACATTGGTAGATTACGCTGACCAGAAATTAATTGGTAGGTTCTTCTTTCTGAAATGCTGGCTATTTCACTCATAGCAATACACAAATAATCTAAATTAATGGCTAAGGGTTGACCATGAAAATTCCCCCCACTTACAATTAGGTCTTCGTCTGGAAAAATATTAGGATTGTCTGTAACCGCATTAACTTCTTGCATAAATACTCCTAAAACATGCTTAAATGCATCTATACTTGCACCATGCACTTGTGGAATGCATCTAAAAGAGTAAGGATCTTGAACCTGCGTCTTTGGTTGAATAGCAATTTCACTTCCGTATAAAAAGCATTGAATAGAAGCTGCAGTATCAATTTGACCTTGATGCCCCCTAATCTTATGGATTGAAGGATGATATGGCTCTATAACACAATCAAAAGCATCAATAGATAAAGCAGCTATTAAGTTGGCCATTTCCAATAGTTGTTCCGCTTTTTTTAAACAGTACAATCCATAAGCGTTCATGAATTGAGTGCCATTAATCAAAGCCAATCCTTCTTTACTTTGCAAGTGTATTGGCTCCCAATTCATTTTTTTTAGAGCTGCTGATGCAGCCTTTTTTTCCCCTTTAAAATAGACTTCACCTAGGCCCAATAAGGATAAACTTAAATGACTAAGAGGTGCTAAATCGCCTGATGCACCCAATGAACCTTGTGTATAAATTACAGGCAAAATATCATTATTATACATGTCCATTAAGCGAATGACTGTTTGAATTTGAACGCCGCTATGCCCATAACTCAATTGCTTGATTTTAAGCATCACCATAAGTTTTACAATCTCTTTTGGAACCTCCTCTCCTAATCCACAAGCGTGAGAAACGATTAAGTTATATTGTAATTGTTCAATTTGGTCTAAACTAATTTGTACGTTTTGAAGGTATCCAAATCCGGTATTGACGCCATAATACATTTTACCGGGTTCCTTCATTTTTTGGTCTAAAAAATCCCTACAACGCATTATTTTCTCATGAGCATCAAAAGTGATAGATACCAACTGGTCATAATCTAATAAATGCTTGATTTGTTGAAATTGCAGTGGTTTACTGTCTAGGGGCAAATAATTGTAGCTCATTAGGGCAATCGTTTGATGCAAAGTAAACTGTTTTACAATTTATCGACCCAATTTGAGACCTTGTTTGATTTAGTAAAAAAAAATCCTTTATTTTGCACCTCCAAAACTGGTTCGGTAGCTCAGCTGGATAGAGCAACTGCCTTCTAAGCAGTAGGTCATTGGTTCGAATCCAATCCGAATCACGAAATACCCAATAAAAAACCCTACAATTATTTGTAGGGTTTTTCTTTTCCAACTGTTGTCTCGTCTTAGTTTATTCAGCTGCAACCAATTTACTCGTACTACGGTACAAATAACTAGAATAAATATGCCTTCTAGCAAATCTACCTGGTGTTTCAGCATTAATTAGTTTTACATAAATGGCTTTGGGAACCCCGAAATATTCGTATTCGTTGCCGTCTTCAAAAATGATTTTGAGTACTTCTGATTTGTAATCAAAGTCTACAATACTTGAGTTATTAGTTGTTTCAGTATAATCGGCTAATGTTTGTTCTCTTGTTTCAGGGGCAATACTTACCAAAAAATGGTAAGCTTGTATGATTTTCTTGCTTTTTTCTTCTGCATCAAGTTTTAAATCGGGATTATCAGAAAATTTGTCAGGATGCCACTCTTTCATTAATCCTCTGTAAATTGATTTTAACTCTTTAAGGCTGGTTGTTTCAGTAGCCCCCAATAATTTTCTGTAACTTAAAATTTGTCTCATAAATAATAGTCATGGGTAATTTTTACCCAAATTGGGCGCAAAGATACCGTATTTAGCTTTAATATAGGGTTTTGCACCCTTGCATCAGTTGTTTTTGTTAATTTGCCATATGAATGTTTCAATGGAGAAAGGCTGGAAAGAAATACTGGCGAAGGAATTTGAAAAGCCTTTTTTCCTGCAAATTGTTGCGCATCTAAGAACAGAGAAAGCAACCAAAGAAGTCATTTATCCGCCTGGCCCCCTCATTTTTAATGCATTTAATTCAACTCCGTTTAATGAATTAAAAGTGGTGATTCTTGGTCAAGATCCCTATCATGGCCCAGGACAAGCGCACGGATTAAGTTTTTCTGTTCCTGAAGGAGTAAAGCCTCCGCCTTCTTTGGTTAATATCTTCAAAGAATTGCACAAAGATATTGGTATGCCAATCCCCAGTACTGGGAATTTACTTCCATGGGCAAAACAGGGCGTATTGCTCCTAAATGCAGTTTTGACTGTTAGAGCTAATGAACCAGCAAGTCATGCTAAAATAGGATGGATGGATTTTACGGATAGTGTTATTAGAAAAATTTCACAAGAAAAAACGGGAATTGTTTTTTTGTTATGGGGTAAGTTTGCTCACGAGAAGCAAGCGTTGATTGATGAAACCAAGCATTATGTATTAAAGGCTGCCCATCCCTCTCCTTTTAGTGCAGATAAAGGATTTTTTGGGTGCAAACATTTTAGTAAAACCAATGAATTGTTGGCACAACAAGGAATAGATCCCATTAATTGGCATTTAAATAAAGATTGAAAATAAGTAGAATGAAAATTTTTAAAGCAGTATTTGCTAGAGTTTGGGCCTTATGGGGATTGGTAAGTTTTGCTGCCACTTTCTTAATTATTTTAATACCCTCCTTACTTACTGCATTAATTCCTGACCCTAAAGGAATGGGGTACTTTATAAAACTCGCTAGATTATGGATGAATACTTGGTTATTTATGATTGGATGTCCCGTATCAGTTAGAGGAAAATTTCATTTTAAAAAAGGGCAAACATATATAGTAACCTGTAACCATAATTCTTTATTAGATATACCATTATCTTCTCCTTTTATACCAGGTGCCAACCAAACGATTGCAAAAAAAGAATTTACTAAAATCCCATTGTTTGGTTGGTATTACGAAAGAGGATCGGTTATAGTAGATCGAAAAAGTGATGCGAGTAGAAGAAAAAGCTATGAACTCATGAAAGCTGCTTTAGAAAAAGGATTTCATATGTGTATATATCCTGAGGGAACTAGAAACAGAACATCCTCTCCACTAAAACAATTTTATGATGGCGCATTTAAATTAGCTGCAGATTCAGGTTATCCAATTATTCCAGCAGTAATTTTAAATACAAAAAAAGCATTACCCGCAAATCGATTTTTTTATTTAATGCCTCATTCATTAGCTATTCATTTTTTAGAACCTATTGAAGTAAATGGGCAATCAGCCAATGTTTTAAAAGAGATTGTCTACAATAAAATGGCAGAACATTATTTAAAGCATACTCGCTAAAAATTAGAGAAAGTTCTACTTCTGTTGATTCTTAAGTCTCTTAAAATGCCCGATTTAGGGTTCACAGTAATATTGAAAGACCTATATAATCCAATTGGAGTAACGTTGATAGACAATTGCCAACAATGCATTTCACGGGTAATAAATGTGCTTAATTGTTGTAAATTTCCACGAGTAATATCATAGAATCCAGTAGCACCCACTTTCCATTTATCTGTTAAGCTAAAGTCTCCATTAAAATTAAAAGTGGAAAATGTTTGTGTAATAAATCCACTATAATCAGGGGCAAGTACCCTGGTGAAATTGAATGAATAAGCAATAGAAAGGTTCCATGGAATATTAAAATCAGTAAATTCTGCTGGATTTGCCCTAGCAAACTGTAATTGTCTTTGCTGTTCGTCTGGCGTCATAAAAGGATCTACAGGAATCTCTTTGTTGTTCTCTTCTTTTCCATCTTTAGATTTACTTCTGAAA
>JBKBWE010000226.1:0-4909 GCA_046289145.1 Sediminibacterium sp. | reverse complement strand
ACTATGAACAGACCTGATAAATTGAATTCTTTTAATAGAGCCATGGCTTTGCAATTGCAAAGCATTCTAGACCAGTGCGCTACAGATGAATCTATCAGAGCCATTTATTTAACAGGCGCAGGAAAAGGATTTTGTGCAGGACAAGATTTAGCAGAAGTGGTTGATCCTGAAGGACCGGGTATGCAGCGCATTTTAAGTGAACATTATAATCCCATTGTACAACGCCTTAGAGCTATTGCAAAGCCCATTGTTGGAGCAGTTAATGGAGTTGCTGCAGGTGCAGGAGCCAATATTGCTTTTGCCTGCGATATAGTAGTTAGCAAATCTTCTGCTTCTTTTATTCAAGCATTTTCAAAAATTGGATTGATTCCGGATAGTGGTGGAACCTATACCTTACCAAGATTAATTGGCTTTCAAAGGGCTAGTGCGTTGATGATGTTAGGCGATAAAGTTTCAGCTGCAGATGCTTTACAAATGGGTATGCTGTACAAAGTATTTGATGACGAAGCATTTGAAACAGAGAGTAAAAAAATTGCTTTTCAGTTAGCACAAATGCCAACCAAAGCATTGGGTTATATTAAACAAGCATTGAATGCTTCTGCTACTAATGATATCACCACACAATTGGCATTAGAAGATACCTTACAACAAAAAGCAGCAGGCACTGAAGATTTTAAAGAAGGCGTAGATGCATTCTTAGCCAAAAGATCACCTAAATACAAAGGACAATAACCCTAAAACGAAACACCATGACACCACAACATATTGTTGATGAAATAATGAAAGCAGATTTGTTTTCACAGTGGTTAGGCATTGAAGTATTAGCCATTCAAGAAGGGTATAGTAAAATTAGAATGCAGGTAAGGCCTGAAATGATGAACGGTTTGGGTATTGTACACGGGGGCATTGCTTTTGCATTTTCGGATAGCGCTTTTGCATTTGCTTGCAACAACAGAAATAATTTATCAGTTGCTTTGGATACCTCCATTAATTTTTTAAAGCCAGTACATGTAGGCGATACCTTGATTGCTGAAGCCAAGGAAATACATAATGGTCGATCAACAGGTTTATATCAAATTACTATCTTGAATCAACACGAACAATTGGTGTCTATTTTTAAAGGTAACTGTTTTAGAACAGGCAAACCAGTGGTAAAAGCATCCATATGATTTATTCATTTAAGGGATTTATACCGGTAGTACACGAAAGCTCGTTTGTACATCCACAATCTGCTGTAACAGGCAATGTTGTTATTGGTAAAAATGTATATATAGGACCTGGTGCTGCTATTAGAGGAGACTGGGGTGCCATTATAATTGAAGATGGATGCAATGTGCAAGAAAATTGCACCCTACATATGTTTCCAGGTACTACTGTTTTATTAAAAGAAAATGCCCATATAGGTCATGGTGCCGTCATTCATGGTGCAACCATTGGACGGAACTGTTTGATTGGAATGAATTCAGTAATTATGGATAATGTAGTGCTTGAAGATGAATGCATTGTTGGAGCAATGAGTTTTATAAAAGCAGATGAACAATACCCTTCCCGTTCATTGATTGCAGGCAACCCTGCTAAAATTATTAAGCAAGTATCCGATGAAATGATAGCTTGGAAAACCAAGGGCACACAATTGTACCAACAACTTCCCAAGGAGATGCACGAACACTTTGAAGCATGTGAACCATTAAGAAATATCCCTGATGATCAACCACAACAAGAAACATTATATACTATTTGGAATTCATTGAAAAAGTAGCACAATTTTCAATGTTGTATCTTTGCAGCTAAATCATTCAAGTGTCGGAAAGGAATAACTTCATAGACTATATCAGAATTTTTGCCCGCAGTGGTCACGGTGGCGCAGGTGTTAGGCATTTTATGCGCAATAAATTAACTGCAATGGGCGGACCTGATGGAGGCGATGGAGGCCGTGGAGGTCATATTATCTTAAGAGGGAATAGTAATCTTTGGACTTTGTTGCATTTGAGGTATTTTAAAAATGTGTTAGCAGAGCATGGAGAAAACGGGAGTAAAGACAATTGTACTGGAAGAGATGGAAAAGACATCATCATTGATGTTCCATTAGGCACTATTGCCAGAGATGAAGAGACTGGAAAAATTGAAGCAGAAATTTTAGTAGACGGACAGGAATATATTTGGATGCGTGGTGGAAGAGGTGGACTAGGCAATGCCAATTTTGCTACCCCAACCAACCAAGCACCCGACCACGCGCAACTAGGTGAACCTGGTATAGAAGGCTGGAAAAATATTGAACTGAAAGTATTGGCAGACGTGGGTTTGGTGGGATTTCCAAATGCAGGAAAGTCTACTTTGCTATCATCTATAACCGCGGCTAAACCCAAAATTGCCAATTATGCTTTTACAACGCTGACTCCGCAATTGGGTATGGTTGAATACCGTGACTCCAAATCATTTTGTATTGCCGATTTACCCGGTATTATTGAGGGTGCTGCAGAAGGAAAAGGATTGGGACATCGTTTCTTGAGACATATAGAACGTAACTCTGTTTTATTGTTTTTAATCCCTGCCGACAGTGATGACCATGGAAAAGAATTCGAAGTTCTTCGTCAAGAATTGCAAAAATATAATGAGGAAATGTTACAGAAAGATTTCATCATTGCTATTAGTAAAAGTGATATGCTCGATGACGAATTGAAAGAAGCCATTGGTAAAGAATTACCAGCTAATATTCCCCATTTATTCATTTCCTCAGTCACCAACAAGGGCTTAATTGAGCTGAAAGACCTACTTTGGGAGACACTGAACAAACCAGTTAAATAATTTTAATGCCATTCAACGGGTTACCTTTGTGCCATTGGGGTATTAATGTGTATAGTGTACACTAAGCTTTTTCGTTTGCTGTTGCCATTTGAGAAGAATCTATTTACTCACAGTAAAATTTGAAAAGTATGAAAAAGCAAACAATCGTTACCAGTGTTAAGAGAATCGTTTTTGGATCTGTAGTGTCTTCATTGATGTTTTTATCTGCCAATGCGTCTGTATCTCCTGTTAGAGCTTATGATATATCTACTAAAAGCAATGCAGAAGTAAAGTACAGCGGTATTGATAAAAATCAATTACACACGATTCAGGTAAAATTCAACAATCCAAATGGGGTGTCATTTAACCTAATTATTAAAGATGCCAACAATAAAATGATTTTCAAAGGCAATTATGCTGACAAAGATTTCAGTAAGATTTTTAAATTCCCTAAAGACGAATCTAGCAAATTGTCTTTCGTAATTGAAGAAGTAAAATCAAAGAAATCTGAACAGTACAATGTAAGTTTTGAAACCATCAGCTTTGAAAACGCTGTAATTAGCAAGAATTAATTAAACCTTTTTTACAAACAAAAGAGGCACTCGTTTGAGTGCCTCTTTTGTTTTTAGTAACAATAGTTATTTAACCTACTGCCTCAGATTTCATGCTCTTAGAAACTTTAGAACGTTCGTTCTCATCTAAAATAGATTTGCGCATACGAATATTCTTAGGTGTTACTTCAATACACTCATCTTGCTGAATATATTCCATACACTCTTCTAAAGTAAACTGCAATTTTGGAACAATTCTAACTGCATCATCACTTCCGCTTGCACGGTGGTTCGTCAGTTTCTTCATTTCCACTGCATTCACATTTAAATCTCCTGGCTTAATATGTTCTGCAATAATTTGACCTACATATACTTCATCTCCTGGATCTACAAAGAAAGATCCACGATCTTGTAATTTATCAATTGAATAAGCAGTGGTTACCCCTTGGAACTTTGCAATTAATACGCCATTACTTCTTCCTGGAATTGGCCCTTTCCAAGGTTTATAATCGATAAAACGATGTGCCATTACTGCTTCACCTGCTGTACCAGTTAACATCTGAGATCTAAGACCAATCAACCCTCTTGAAGGAATTTCAAATTCAAGGTGTTGCATTTCGCCTTTAGACTCCATGATTTGCATTTCACCCTTACGTTGGGTAACTAAGTCAATTACTTTACCACTGTATTCAGATGGAACATCTACTACAAGGTTCTCGTAAGGCTCGTGTTTTTTACCATCAATGGTTTTAACCAATACCTGAGGATTACCTACAGTTAATTCATATCCCTCTCTACGCATGGTTTCTACCAATACACCTAAGTGCAAAATACCTCTACCAAAAACTAAGAAACTATCGGCACTGTCTGTATCTTCTACTCTTAACGCCAAGTTTTTCTCCGTCTCTTTCATTAAACGATCACGCAAGTGACGAGAGGTAACAAACTTACCGTCTCTACCAAAGAATGGAGAGTTGTTAATACTGAATGTCATACTCATGGTAGGCTCATCCACACTAATGATTGGTAAACCTTCTGGGTTTTCAATATCCGCAATAGTGTCTCCAATATTGAATTCTTCTAATCCTACTACTGCACAAAGGTCTCCAGATAATACTTCTGTTACTTTACGCTTGCCCATTCCTTCAAATACATATAGTTCTTTTACTTTCATTTTTTTGAAAGTACCATCTGCTTGAACTAAAGCAATTTGTTGTCCTTCTTTAATAGAACCTCTGGTTACTTTACCAATGGCAATTCTACCTAAGAAAGAAGAATAGTCTAATGAAGTAATTTGTAATTGAAGGGTTCCTTCATTTACTTTAGGGGCTGGTACATATTTAATAATACCATCCATTAAAGGGAAAATATCTTCTGTTTGTGTTAAGCTATCATTGAACCAACCATTCTTTCCACTTCCATAGAATGTAGGGAAATTTAATTGCTCTTCTGTTGCGTCTAAGTTGAAGAATAATTCAAAAACCGCATCGTGCACCTCATCTGGTCTACAGTTGGGTTTATCTACTTTATTAATCACCACAATAGGATGCAAATTCAATTGTAATGCTTTTTGC
>JBKBWE010000225.1:0-4924 GCA_046289145.1 Sediminibacterium sp. | reverse complement strand
AAAGCTTTGACTCAGTTTTTACCAGCGAAGTGTTTGAGCATGTATTTGGATTACAAGAAATACTGCCTGAGTTAAACCGTGTAATGAAGGCGGGAGCTCAAATTTTGCTTACTTGTCCTTTTGCCTGGGAAGAACATGAAATTCCTGTTGATTATGCCAGGTACACCCAGTTTGCATTAAAAGATATGTTAGAAAAAAACGGGTTCAAGGTAATTTTGATTGATAAGAATGGTCACTTTATGAGTGCTTTGCACCAACTCTTTCTTTTGTATATTCACGATCATTGGATGCATCAAGTTCCTGTATTAAGCAAAATACCCTTGTTTAAAAAAATGGTCCGTCAAATTGGAATTCCTATCATGAATAGGGGATTTAGTTTGGTTGAACCATTTTGGCCTAAGTCTGATCGTTTCTATTTAAACACTATTGTTATTGCCGAAAAAATAGCGAAGACCAACTAGCATGAAAAAAATTGTTTACACCGTTTGTTCTGCTAATCATTTAGCCCATTGTAAAACAATGGCCAACTCTTTTTTGCAATACAACCCTGGTTATGAACTGTATATATTTTTAATAGATCAAGTAAATAGCAGATTTAATTTAAATTCATTTAGTCCTTATAAAATATTGGAAATCAGTGAAATAAATGTTCCTGATTTTGATTTAATGGCAGCTCAATATTCGGTAATAGAATTGAATTGTGCCATGAAGCCCTTTGTTGCTCAATGGCTTTTTGCACAATATCATCCAGACTTATTATTATATATTGATTCCGACACATGGGTTTTTTCTTCTTTTGATGGAGTGGAAAAAAGTCTACTCGAAAACGATTTAGTCATTACGCCACATTTTACCCATGCATATCCAGATAACCATTTACTTCCTAGAGAACGGGATATTTTACGATCAGGTTTATACAATGCGGGTTTTTTAGGAATGCGTAATTCTGCCAATACCAACCATTTTTTGAGTTGGTGGGCGGGTCATATGAAAGAAGAATGCTATTACAATTTTGCTGAAGGAATGGGGGTAGACCAAATCTGGATTAATTTGGTTCCTTTAATATTTAAGGGAGTTCAAATAAATGGTAACCCTGGCATAAATGTAGCTTATTGGAATTTGCATGAAAGAAAAATCAGTATAAGGGAAGGCAGCTATTGGGTGAACAATGAATACCCTTTGGTTTTCTTGCATATTAGTGGATACCAATTTAATGAACCATTCAATATATCTAGACACCAAAACAGGTATTCTTTTACAGATCATTTAGTATTGCAAGATTTGTTTGCGCTTTATATTGATAAAGTAAAAGAGAATGGATACGATTTTTATTCAAGTCTTTCCTGTGCTTATGCTACACCGAAAAAGAAGAGTAGGGGAATAATGAAATCCCTGAATCAATTGATTAAACCGCTGGGTATTAAAATCAGCGACCTTTAATTGCCTGTTTTTCCTGTAACAACGGGTTTGTTTTTCTTTGATTGCTTTTTATTGAAATCCAATACTTCTTTGGGGAGTACTTTGGAAGCCTGTTTTTTGGTTGTATCGGCTAATGGTTTGGGAATGGCAAGCGAATTTATTTTTTCTGCATCTATCTCCGCTTTTAATTTCCCCATGATGTATTCTTCTGTTTCTATTAAAGCACCAGTGTTGGGCGAATAGGTTTTCCATATTCCGTGTTTGATAGAATTGCCATCGTTCTTTACTACAATTCGCTCATATAGATTGGGGTTACCTGGATCTACCACGTCTAAGGTATCATAGGCTTTGTCTGGATTTACGGCTCTCCAACTTTCTTCTCTTTCTAATCCTGCAAGGGTAAAATAAAGACATCTTCCATTTTTATTGCCCCATTTAAAATTCTCTTGGGCTATTAGGTCTCCCATTAAATTAAATGTTCTCCATAATCCTTCTTTTCGATTGTTTTTAAAAACACCTTCCGCTTCAAACCCTGGTTCGCCTCTTAGTTTGGGAGTGGTTATAATCCATCTGCCTTGTTTTAAATCATTGAAATCTACACAGTTTAAGGTATCTCCATTACTTGAAAGTCTATAGGATTTACACTGTGAAAAAATGGTATTCACCGAAAAAATGAGCAGTGGTAGCAATAGAAATCTCATATTACTTACATTCGGATTCGAAAATACAAAGCCGATATGAGAAAAACACTATTGTCACTGTTAATCATTTCTTCAATTTTTGCAGAAGCGCAGGTAAAACCTACTAGTCCTGCGGAAAGATTGAAGAATATAGAACTGCGTAAACAACTTAGTCAGCAGTCTGTAGCCAATAAAACGGAGTTCCGAAATATCGGACCGAGTATACAAAGTGGAAGAGTAGTAGATATAGACGTAAACCCAGCCGATCCAACAGAGTTTTATGTTGCTTATGCTACTGGTGGATTATGGCATACAGTAAATAATGGAATGAGCTTTAATCCCATTTTTGATTCAGAAGATATTATTGGAATTGGAGATATTGCTGTAAACTGGAAAACCAGAGAAATTTGGGTGGGTACGGGTGAAGTAAATAGCAGTCGCTCAACTTATGCTGGTTTAGGCGTGTATAAATCTACTGACAATGGCAAAACCTGGACTTGGTTAGGTCTTGCAGACAGTCATCATATTGGTGAAATTAAATTACATGCCACCGACCCGAATACTGCTTGGGTGGCCGTTTTAGGACACTTATATTCCCCCAATAAAGAAAGAGGTATTTATAAAACAACTGATGGTGGTAAAACATGGAAGCAAACGCTTTATGTAGATGAAAATACTGGCGCAGTAGATTTAGACATTAACCCAGCTAATTCAAATGAATTATACGCTGGCATGTGGTATCGCACCCGTAAAGCTTGGAATTTTGAAGAGAGTGGAAAGTCTGGTGGCATATTTAAAAGTACCGATGGGGGTGAATCTTGGCAGAAAATTTCTGTGGAGGGTGCTGGATTCCCTACAGGAGATGGGGTTGGCAGAATTGGGCTAGCGATTTATCCTAAGAATCCAAATATTGTTTATGCCGTAGTAGATAATAACGAAAAAAGAGCTGCAAGAACAGTGGCTGCTAGCACAGATACAAGTGCCTACACATTGGACCTTTTTAAAGGAATTACCAAAGAGCAATTTGCGGCTTTAGATAATAAAAAATTGACTGCTTTTTTACGTAATCCAAGAAATAGGGTTCCGGTAGAATACACTGCTGAAAATATTAAAGCTGGGGTTGCTGCTGATAAATATGCGCCTAATGTTCTTTGGGATTATTTATATGATGCTAATGCTGCAATTACTGCTGCTGAAGTAAAAGGTTGTGAATTATATAGAAGTGATGATGCTGGTAAAACATGGAAGAAAACGCATAATGACCCTATTAATATTTATAGCTCTTATGGATATTATTTTGGAAAAGTGTTTGTGAGTCCTATTAATGAAAACAATGTAGTATTAACTGGAGTTGACCTTTTGTTAAGTAACGACGGAGGTAAAAAATTCAAATCTATTGGTGGACCAACTGTTCACTCCGATCACCATTCTTTTTGGTTTAGCAAAACCAAAGACAATCATGTTATTAATGGGAATGATGGTGGCTTAAATATGAGTTATGATGCTGGTCAAAACTGGTCTAAATTGAATACACCTTCTGTTGGTCAGTTCTATGCTATTGAAGTTGATATGGCGAAGCCTTACAATGTGTATGGTGGGCTACAAGATAATGGTACTTGGTTTGGACCTAGTACTAATCGTGAGAATGTACGTTGGCATTCAGGTGGAGATTATCCATTCAAGAGTATTGGTGGCGGAGATGGTATGCAAGTGCAAGTAGATTGGAGAGACAACCGTACAGTTTATAGTGGGTCTCAATTCGGCGCTTATAGTAGACAAGTGCTTGGAGCTCCAGCTGCAGGTGGCAGAGGCGCAAGAGGGTCTTCTGTTAGACCATCAAGGGCTTTAGGTGAGTCTGCACTACGTTTCAACTGGCAGTCTCCTATTTTATTAAGTAGGCATAATCAAGATGTATTTTATTTCGGAAGTAATAAATTCCATCGTTCTTTCAGTAAAGGAGATAGTTTAGTTTCTATGAGTGGAGACCTTACTACCAATCCACAACAAGGTGATGTGCCATTTGGAACATTATCTACCATGAGCGAAAGCCCTATTCGTTTTGGATTGATTTATACTGGCTCTGATGATGGCTTGATTCATGTAACCAAAGACGGTGGCTATTCTTGGAACAATATCAATGGAAAATTACCAAAAGGACTATATGTGAGCAGAGTAGTTGCCAGTAAGTTTAAGGAAAGCAGAGTTTATGTTACTTTAAATGGGTATAGAAACGACCATTTCAATGCATTGGTTTATGTTAGCGATGATTATGGCACCACTTGGAAACAAATTGCCAAAGACCTTCCTTACGAATCTGTTAACGTAATTAGAGAAGATCCAACCAACGAAAACATTTTATACATTGGAACAGATGGTGGTTTATATGTAAGTTTAAATGGCGGTAATTCTTGTATGATGTGGAATAAAGGGTTGCCATACAGCATTCCTGTACATGATATTGCTATTCAACCAAGAGACAATGAAATTGTTTTAGGAACCCATGGTAGAAGCCTTTATATAGCTGGCATAGGAGAAATTCAAAAAGCAGCTAAATAAATTTATTTGAACTGTTTTATTTTATTAATCCCGGTTACCGTTGGTGGCCGGGATTATTTTTTTGATTACCCAGCAGTCTTGTCCTCCCATTTTTTGAGGATATACATTACCCTCCCAAAATTCTACAATGCTGAAATGGCATTCCAACATTTTTTTAAAATGATTCGCTTCGTGATAGGTTGTTTTTGAGCGATCTCCATCTTTTTTAAACGCATTTGAAAATGATCCTTCTCTTTGTAATTTTATTTTTTCCTGTTGGTTGAGTTGAT
>JBKBWE010000224.1:0-4926 GCA_046289145.1 Sediminibacterium sp. | reverse complement strand
CTTTTGCCACTAATTAACAAGGATCGTTTACCCACGCATATAGCCATAATTATGGATGGGAATGGTCGTTGGGCAGAGGAAAAGGGACAAGATAGACTATATGGTCATTTTCATGGGGTGGAAAGCGTTAGAGATATTGTAGAAGGTGCGGCTGAGTTGGGTATTGGCTATCTTACCCTATATGCGTTTAGTACAGAAAACTGGGATAGGCCACAGCCAGAAGTGGACGGCTTAATGGCTTTATTAGTAGACACTATTCGCAAAGAAGTACCTATTTTAAACAAGAATAATATTAGGTTACACGTTATAGGGAATACTGAGTTATTACCTGAGTTTGCAAGAAATGAATTGCAAGAAGCTTTGCAAATGACTGAGCAAAATACAGGGCTTAATTTGGTGATGGCATTGAGTTACAGCAGCAGGTGGGAATTGGTAAATGCGGTAAAAAATATTGGTTTAGATGTAGAAAAAGGCTTAATTCGTGCTGAAGACATTAATGCTGATACCCTTCAGCATTATTTGGCAACCAGTAATTTGCCTGATCCAGAATTAATGATCAGAACAAGTGGGGAATATAGAATTAGTAACTTTCTTTTGTATCAGTTGGCTTATGCGGAATTGTATTTTACCAATACTCGTTGGCCAGATTTTAGAAAAGAAAATTTATATGAGGCAATCATCGACTTTCAATCTAGAGAACGGCGTTTTGGCAAAACCGGTCACCAGATTCAGTCAGAGACTCAAATAGCTTAGTTTATTTAACAAACAGTTTTCATTATTCGGGGTAATTTGCCCAGCTTAAAGAACCAAATTAATTGCTGCGTGTGCGGATTTAACCAAAGCCGCCAACAGAACAAACAGAAACGGGATGCAGAAAGTGTTTAAATTATCATTGTTCGCTTTAGTTGTTTTATTATTTACTAAACCTGCTTTTGCACAAGAAACCTCCGATACAACCATCCGCTCTATTGACGCAGATTTGATCAATCTTTTTAATCAAAAGACGCCCAAAAAATACAAGATTGCATCGGTAAAAGTAACTGGCAATCGTTTTTTTGATGAGAACTTATTGATCTCAATAGCTAATTTGAATATTGGGGATGAAGTCACTATTCCTGGAGGAGACAATTTTTCTAAAGCCATCACCAAATTATGGAGCCAGAATTATTTTAGTGATGTAGAAATTTATATTACCAGAGTAGAAGGAAAGGAAATTGACATTGAAGTATCGGTTACTGAAAGACCGCGTTTATCAAATTTTTACTTTAAAGGAATTCCAAAAGGACAGTCTGACGAAATCAGAGGAAAAACAGGATTGGTCCCCAATCGTGTGGTAACCGAAAACATGAAGATCACTGCAACAGAAGTAATCAAAAAATTCTTTGCAGAAAAAGGATACAGAGATACCAAGGTAAAAATTGCAGAAAGAAAAGACACCACTTTTGAAAACACTTTAGCGCTAGATTTTTTTATTGATAAAGGACCTAAAGTAAAAATCAACAATATCAATCTGGGCAATGTAAGCATTGACGAAGCCAAATTGAAAAAACAATTTAAAGGATCTAAAGAAAGATCTAGATTGACATTGTATCCAGTGATGGACAGTGGTAGAATTGTTATTCCAAAACATTACACATTCGAAGAATACTTAAAAGAAAAGGGCTTCCTTACTTTTAGTAAGACCAAAAGAGTGATGGACCCTTATGTAAGAATCAAATTCAGTTCGGCAAAGTTTGATGAGAAAAAATACACGGAAGACAAAGAATCTATACTTGAGTATTACAATACATTAGGGTATAGAGATGCCATCATAGACAAAGACACGGTGTACAGTGTTGGAAATGGTAATTTAAATATTGACCTCAAAATGAATGAGGGTCGTAAATATTATTTTGGAAATATTTCATGGAGAGGAAATACCAAATATTCAGACTCTATTTTAACTACTATTCTTGGAATTCGTAAAGGAGATATTTATAACCTAGATGTGTTGAATAAAAAACTAGGAAAATCTTCTTCACCTGATGGTGCTGACATCAGTGGATTGTACCAAGACGACGGGTATTTGTTTTTTAGAACAGAGCCTATTGAAACTGCTGTATACAACGACACCATCGATTTTGAAATTAGAATTATTGAAGGGCCTCAGGCTACTATTAAGAATGTTCGTATCGCAGGAAATGATCGTACCAAAGAATATGTAATTAGAAGAGAGATTAGAACGATTCCTGGTGAAAAATTCAGCCGTCAATTATTAATTCGTTCTGTGCGTGAATTGGCGCAATTGAATTATTTTAACCAAGAAAAAATTACTCCGAATCCGGTCCCTAATCAAGAAGATGGAACGGTTGATATTAACTATAGTGTTGAAGAAAAATCAAGCGACCAATTAGAATTGAGCGCTGGTTGGGGTGGTTTAATTGGTTTAACAGGTACATTGGGTGTTTCTTTCAATAACTTTTCTGCAAAGAACTTATTCAAGAAAACTGCTTGGGATCCATTGCCAATGGGTGATGGTCAAAAATTAAGTTTGCGTGTACAAAGTAATGGTAGAGCATTCCGTTCATACAATTTCTCTTTCACCGAACCTTGGTTAGGCGGTAAGAAAAGAAACGCATTAACGGTAAGTATTTTCAATACCAAGTTTGGTCAAACTTTTGATCCAGTAACTGGCCGATACGATCCTAATATTGCCAATGACCGTTATATTTCAACTACCGGTGCAACAGCAAGTATTGCTAAACAATTAAAATGGCCCGACGACTATTTCTCTTTGTCGATGGGATTAAACTATACTCGTTATAAGTTGAGCAATTATGCCATTGACCCAACCAACTTACCTGGTTTTGAAAATGGTATCGTAAACAACTTGAACTTTAGAATTGCTTTACAGCGTTCATCTATAGATCAACCCATGTTCCCTAAAACGGGTTCTAATTTCATGGCAAGCTTACAAATTACTCCACCATATTCATTAATCAATAGCAGTATCAATCCTGCTGGCAATCCCTACAAATGGATTGAGTACCATAAATGGCGTTTTAATGGTGAGTGGTTTGTGCCATTGGGTAAGCCGCATGGCGAAGACCGCAATAAGCAGTTCGTAATGCGTTTTGCTGCTAAGTTCGGTTTTGTAGGTAAGTTTAATGAAAACCTCCAAGTATCTCCTTTCGAGCGTTTCCAAGTGGTGGATGCGGGTTTAACCAACCAGTTCGCTTTATTAGGGTTCGATATAGTAGCCCATAGAGGTTACCCCGTTTACGACAACTCTAATCCACGCGTTAACCCAGATCAGCAAAGAGCTAGTCAATACTTTACCATCTTTAATAAGTATACCATGGAAATGAGGTATCCGCTGAGCTTGAACCCCAGCAGTACCATTTTTGGATTGGCCTTTTTTGAAGCTGCCAACGGATGGTATTCCTTTAAAGATTATAATCCTTTCCAGCTAAGACGCTCTGTGGGTGTAGGTATGCGTTTCTTCTTACCTATGTTTGGATTGCTTGGATTTGATTATGGCATAGGATTGGATAGGTTTAATGGAACCAATCAATTAAGGGATGCAGCTCGCTTTACCTTTATGCTTGGATTTGAACCTGAATAACCATAAAAAATTAGGTATGAAAAAAATTCTAGTAGCATTCACCACATTATTATTGCTTTCTACAGCTGTTGTAGCGCAACAACGTTATGCCATTATTGATACCAAGTATATCCTGAGCAAGATTCCGGAATACAGAGATGCCGATAAAAAATTACAATTGGTGGGAGAGCAGTGGCAAAAAGAGATTGATGATAAGCAGGCCGTTCTAGATAAAATGTACAAGAATTATGAGGCAGAGCAGATTATGCTTACCGATGATTTAAAGAAAAAGCGCGAAGATGAATTGTTTGTGAAGGAAAAAGAGATTCGCGATTTGCAAAAAAAGCGCTTTGGTTATGAGGGAGATTTGTTTAAAGAGCGCCAAAAATTAGTTAAACCTATACAAGATAAAGTATACAATGCTATTCAAAAAATAGCCGTAGCAAGGGTTTATGATTTTATCTTAGATAAAAGTGAAGGAATTACCGTTATATTTGCCGACCCAAAACTGGATAAATCAGATGAGGTTTTAAGGGAATTGGGCATTAAAAATTAGTCAATCAAAAACAAACAATAAATTTCATTACAATGAAAAAATTTCTCTTCGTGTGTGTGGCTTTTGCAGCGGTTACGCTTTTTTCTAACAGCGCAAATGCACAGGTTAAAATAGGATACTTTGATGAGCAAGCGGCTCTTTCATTATTTCCTGGTATTGCTAAGATTGATACCTTGTTGAATAGTTACAGATTAGATTCTTTACAAGAAGAATACAAATACAATGTGGCTGATTTTCAGCGCAGAGACAGCATCTTTAAAAAAGATTCTGCTACTATGCCTGCTAAAGCAAGAGAATTAGCAACTAGAGAATTATTGCAATTGCGTTACAAGTTAGTAAACTGGCAAGAGTATTCTCAGCAAATGGAGCAAGCTAAATATGAAGAGCTAGTAGGCCCATACAGACAAAGATTATATACAGCTGTGCAAGAAGTTATTGCAGAGCAGAAATATACTATTGTATTAAAAGCAGAAGTGATTTCTCCTTACGGAACTCCTAATTTGTTGGATAATATTACTATCCGCGCTGCTCAAAAATTAAAGTTGGCATTACCTAAAGAAATTGAAGATGCTTGGAAAGCTGCATCTGGTAGTGGTTCTGCTCCAGCTAAGCCTAAGCCTGCAGGAAAAGGATAATTTTACCAAAACTATTTATACAGCCTCTCTGATTTGTTTCGGAGAGGCTTTTTGTTTTTATCTTTAGTTTATGCATCAACCATCACCTATTGGCGTTTTTGATAGTGGATATGGAGGGTTAACCATTTTAAAAGAATTGGTAAAGCAACTAC
>JBKBWE010000223.1:0-4960 GCA_046289145.1 Sediminibacterium sp. | reverse complement strand
TTTGGTAAGACCTGTATAGGTTAATTTCCAATTGGGTTTAGGAATAATTCCGCTAAAAGGATTTGCACTTATTTTACTAGCTCCCTCTCTTAATAATGCAATGGTATTAGGATCTTTTCCTGTATAGGCAGCCAAGAAAGAAGGTATTAATACATCTTGAGCATACCTGCCATAACCAGTAGCATATCCATCAGGAGTGAATTGTTGGTTAGCAGGTAATTGCTGCCAATACGGATTTAGTGCAGCCACTCTTCTAGACACTACCAATCTGTTGGCTTCAAATTCTTTGAATGTTGCAGACAATTCATTTGGATTACTGCTTCCAAACAAGGTATTAAATGCAATATAAGAGACGCTGAAACCTCCGTTAAACAATGGATTCAATTGACCAAAATTATTACCCGACCCCGTTGTGTCTTTAATAAGCGCCGTATAGTCTTTGGTAAATGATTTGTCTAAAGTAATATCAATTAATAATTCTCGTATTGGTTCTATTTGTGCAGTGATATTGAGCCTTTGTTCAAAGCTTTGCCTATATAAGAAATTGAATGTACTGTCTTTGGTTAATAAGCCTTTCGAAATTTTATTATTGATCCAATTCGCATCTGGTTGTTTACCAAAAACATAATCTAAACCAGGTGCCATGGTTTGAAAATTCTGCCCAATAAAATGGGTACTATCCATATACCCTGGTAATCGACTTCTAAAGTTTTCACCATAATTAATAGAAATAGTTTTAAACATGGTGATGAACTTACCCGCTGTTCTTTCAAGCCCGCCTAATTCTGGCGTAGTTGCTTGCCGCATCATTTTTTCTGCATTCTTAATATCTCTTCTTTGTTGTCTCCAACGCTTTAAGGCATCGGTTCTTTTCTGGCCCAATAAACCTGCAATTGCTTCTGCTTTCGTAGGAAATACAGAACCCAAAGGATTTATAGCTGGTGGTGCACTCTTTCCATTCTTCGGATCATTCTTAGAACGTGGTGGTGGAATATTATCCAATGCTCGCATCCACCTTGATTTGGCGTATAAATTACCAAAATTAAACTGTGCGTTTAAATTATTCTCTTGTGAATTTTCAATGGTATTTCCTAAGTTCACTGCAATTCTACTCGCACCAATCCAACTATAGGAAGTTCCATAACTGTACCTAGCCGTTATCCAATCAGAGAAAGGAAACTTATTCAATGGAATATTGTAATTCATGATGGCTTTCTGCTGATACAATGTATTCCTACCTCCTTTAAAGAAATTTGTTCTAACTGAATCTTTTTTGAGCTTGGTATCAATTCTACCAAATGGTTCGTCCACTCGAGCGTTATTGGTTGCGTTAAAGTCTAGGTTAACAGAGCGGGTTAAATCCCATCGTAAATTATAGAAACGATCAAACGTAAAATATTTATCGTAAGTAGTATCTACTCTGTCTACTTTACTGTTAACCGTATTTACTATGCGAGGAATAAACTCTCCAAATTGTCTATTGATATCGGCCCGGAAACTTAGGAATGAAGGTTTTAAATTAAAATTAGCATCCCTAATAAAAGCCAACCAAGGGCTCTTTCCTTTGATGACCTTCTTAAATGGTTCTATAAAATTATTCTGCCCAATATATGTATAACCCAATCCACCTCTATGTCTGGTTACTTTATTTTGTGCAATGACAGGACTGGTATGTTCCGTTTGTGTAAATGAATAACTAAAGTCAAAATTACTGAGGCTTAATAAGCCGGCCCTACCTTGACCTTGCAATACTCGAACATTGGTAAAGTTCAGCGTCTTGATAGTAGTAATATCTGCTGCTGCACGTTTAATAGAGTCTCTTTTATCAGGGGCAGCTGCATTTAATTTGTCTCTGTAATTTACATCCATATCGTATGGATCAAATTCAGGTGTAAGTGTTGAGCGATTAATACTTGCATAAATTGGTACAGATAACCTAGCTTTTTTAGGAACCAATTTACCTGCATCAATATTGGCTGCTACATCAAACTGCATTAAATTATCTCTTGCTCTTTCATTCACTCTTTGTTCAATAGTTCCAAATCCTTGCGTATAGGTATTAGCAGAAACTGATAAAGTTCCTAAATCGGCCAATACTAAATCTACTCTACCTAACGCAGCATATCCCCCTTTCTCATCTAAACCAGACAGCCTTAATTCATTGGCCCATACTTCTGCACTAATGGCTACACCATTGGGTCTTGCAGGATTTTCTACAGCAACTAAAAATCCTCGAACTTCCCCTAAATTTGGATTACCCATGATAGACATGGTTTTGTTACCAATGATTTTTCTATAAATATTACTTAAAGAAGCACCAGCATTATTTCTTTCTAATTTTAAATCAATTAAGTCTCGCAATAAGAAATCAATATTATTTTCTTCTGGCCATACCCTTGCTTCTTGTCCTCGAGGATAAATGCCAGGAGCAGTTATCTTAAGTGGAACTTTTATTTCATAATAGTTGTTCAAAAAGTCTTGCCCAATTCTAATGACTGCCCTGATTTCATTATCAACCACTGGTCTTTGACCTGTTATAGATTCTGCGTGTAAATACATAGACAATTTGGTATAACGTCTTATATCCAAATTCAATGTTTTAAAAATTCCCCTTGCATCACCTGCTTGTAAATTATTTACGCGCATTGCTATGGCTTGCTCATTTTGTTGGAGGTTTACTCCATTATTACTCAGTAGTTGAACACGTTCTACGTTTGGAGGCATTAAATAATTCACTGGGGTTCTGCTACTGTTCTCTTCTAAGTTTACAGCAAGTGTATTAAATTGAGTTCCTGTTGTTGTATTAATAGGAGTGTAAGAACCTGTAGTATCTAAATTATAAATGAACTGGCGCCATTGGTTTCTCACCAAATCTAATCGGGCTAATCTTACAACAACCGAATCTTCAAAATCGGTCATGTATAAACGAACAAAACGAATCGACTTAAAGTCGGGAATATTTCCAATTTTTCTGGTATAGCCTTTAATGGGAACCCTAAATAAATACCAATCTTCTGTTCTGGTAACACCATCAGCAGAGTTTACTGTTACTCTTTTTTTATCGGTGATATAAGGCGTTCTACCTACATCCATTCCAGGAGCCAACGGCACTTCATATTCATAATAAGATTCAGATTCATTCAAGGTATTGTCTCTATTTAAATCTTCATTATCCGGATACAATGTTGCAGCAGAAGTGAATATTCCGTCTGAAACAGCAACCGGTGAATTGCCTTGTGGATTATTGAAGTTTTTATAGCGTCCTAAAATTCCTGTTCCAACAGCATCAAAAGCAGGGTCACGATACCATTGATAATTATCATTTGAAGGATCTTGAAATGCACGCTGGTAAACTGCAGATGCAGGACCGAAATTGTTGGCCAGTTGTTGTAATATATATGCTTTCTTTCTACGCTCTGCTATATCATCAATTCCATCAAAGCCCACATCTTGAAAAACCCGATCATTCGGATCATTGCTAAATGCTTGTGTAATTTGAATTGGATTCACAGGTGTTTTACCCCAAGTATTGCTGCTATCAACAGAAGCAGGAACAGTAGGCGTATTCATTCCGTTTTCATAAAAACGACGCCCATCTTTTAAAATGTCTTCGCTAATATTTCCAAAGTTCAAAAATAATTTTCCGCCTCTACTTGCTGGATTAGTAATAAAGGGATTCTGCATCCAGAATTCTACAAACTCAATATTGTTGGTTTCAAAATCTGTTTGATCAATGGCACGCATGATTCCACCCCAACGTGTAGTAGGATTGCTCAATCGACCATTGGCATTAATTTGACCAGGACGGCTTTCAAAATTATAGGGTCCTTTTTCTGTTGGATAAAACGCCAAATCAAAAGTAGCTGCCTGAACATCGGTAATATTAGTAGTTCTTTGCGGAAACAATTCATTGGTAAATACTTGACGAACACGAGGATCGCTTAGTTCCGCTAAATTTCTACGCAATGGATTATTCGGACTATTCTTGTCTTGTAAATTGGGTTCAATATTATACCAAGCCATTTTAGCTCGGTTAAAATTATAATCGATAGAATCTGTTAAAGTAGATTCAGGAAAACGAGGATTCCCTTGTGGCGTAGAAGCCAATGCCCAAGACACAAAAGGAAAACGCAAATCTATATTGGCTCTGGTTCCTTCAAAATCATCAATAAAAATTAACCCTTGATCTCCCCTTCCTATTTGTGGTGGATGTCCTGGCTTTAATACCGCAGCTTCTCCATAAGCATTAATAGAAGACTTTGCTTTGGTAGTATAAAATGGAAGCTTGTCTAACATTCTAGTTAAGCTAGGTAATTCTGAACGATAACTAAAATCTACCCCATACATGGTATTTCTAATTGGGTCATCTCCATAACCCATTTTAGTAAAGAAGGGACGCTCTCCTAATCTCACCATTGAAGCCCCAACCGATAATTTTTTACTCGCTAAATAATCTACTCTTAATCCAGCAAATCCTCTTTGCTGCATGCCAAATCCAATATTGTTTTCAAAGTTTACTTTTACAGGAATATTCGCACTTAAAATACCTTGGTTCAAAATTTTTACCGTACCCAAATTGTAATCTACAATAAAGTCTGCCCCTTCTCTTAATACTTGCCCACCTGCTGTAACAGATACCGAACCTTGTGGAATATTAAATGTGTTTAAATAAATTTCAGAACTACCCCCCGATCCTTTCACTTGACCCTGCATCACAAACCTGTTTACATTGGCAAATGTTTGTGCAATTGCTTTAATGGAATCATACAATTGATAATACACATACTTATCCTTGGTTGCTTGAGGCAACCCAGTAAATGCAAGTGTGTCTAAATCTCTACCAAATGGCTCTAAAACAGGGAAAACGATCCTACCCATTTGCGGCAAAATGGTAAAGCCTTCTATATAATCGAATACACCGTCGGGTTGTGGGTCGTTTCTATTATTGAGTCGGTCTAAA
>JBKBWE010000222.1:0-4976 GCA_046289145.1 Sediminibacterium sp. | reverse complement strand
GTTTCTGCAACAGGAGCTTCAGCAGCAGGAGCAGCTTCAGCTTTCTTAGGTGCACGACTACGACGAGTTTTCTTAGCTGGCTCAGTAGCAGAAGCAACAGATTTACCGTAGATTTCATTGAAGTCTACTAATTCAATCATTGCTTTTTCTGCATTGTCACCCGGGCGAATGCCAAGTTTCAAAATACGAGTGTAACCACCCGGACGAGAAGCAACTTTAGGACCTACTACAGTAAATAATTCTTTAACTGCAGCTTTATCTTGTAATTCAGCAAATACTAAACGATGATTGTGACTGATCTGAGATGCAGACTCGTTCTTCTTAGTTTTAGTAATCAATGGTTCAACATAAGCTCTTAATGCTTTAGCTTTTGCTAAAGTAGTAACGATACGCTTATGCGTGATTAATTGACTTGCAAGGTTCTGCAATAAAGCTACTCTGTGTGCCTTTTTGCGGCCTAGGTTGTTGATTTTGTCTCCGTGTCGCATGACTTTTAAGTTTTAACTCCACACCGTGTCAGGATTTGTGGAGGGTACCATTCTAAAAAAATTCAGAACAGTGTGATGAATTAATTATCTAGGTTATCTAGTCCAAGTTTACCAAGATCCATACCGAAGCTTAGTCCTCTTTCTGTTAATACTTGTTCAATTTCTGATAAAGATTTTTGACCGAAGTTTCTAAACTTCATTAAATCTTCTTGCTCATATTGAACCAATTCGCTCAAGCTGTTAATTTTAGCAGCTTTTAAGCAATTGAATGCACGTACAGAAAGATCTAAATCTTCTAGAGGAGTCTTCAATACTTTACGTAATTGTAAAACGTGCTCATCTACTACATCTTCTTTCTTATCTTCTTTGTTGTCAAAAGTGATGTTCTCATCAGTAATGATCATCAAATGTTGAATAAGAATACGAGAAGCTTGCTTTACAGCATCTTCAGGATGAATAGTACCATCAGTAGCAACATCTAAGATTAACTTCTCATAATCGGTTCTTTGCTCAACACGATAGTTTTCAATAGCGTACTTAACGTTCTTGATTGGCGTGTGAATAGAATCGATAGCGATGTAACCAAATGGTGCATCTTTTACTTTATTTTCTTCAGCAGGCACATATCCACGACCTCTTGCGATGGTCAATTCAATGTCTAGCTTAGCAGTAGGATCCATTGTACAGATCAATAATTCAGGATTCATTACTTGGAAACTAGGAGACTGCTCTCCTATCATTCCTGCAGTGAATTCGCTGCGACCTTTAACAGACAAGTTGATTTTTTCAGAAGTTAACTCTATATCAGCGTTTCTTTTGAAACGAACCTGCTTTAAGTTAAGGATCATTTCGGTAACATCTTCGGTAATGCCTTTGATAGTAGCAAATTCATGGTCTACACCATCAATTTTGATACCTACAATCGCATAACCTTCTAATGAACTCAACAAAACTCTGCGAAGTGCATTACCAATGGTTAAACCGTATCCTGGCTCAAGAGGGCGAAATTCAAACTGACCTTCAAAATCAGTTGCTTTCTGAAGAACGATTTTGTCTGGCTTTTGGAAGCTTAATATTGCCATTTTAAAACGTGTTTTACTTATTAGGTGAATAGAAAAAATTACTTAGAGTACAATTCTACGATCAACTGCTCCTTAATATTTTCAGGAACGTGTTCGCGCTCTGGCATCGTAATGAACGTACCTTTCTTTTCGGTTTCGTTCCAATCTAACCAGCCAAACTTAGGGTTCTTACCACGAGTTTTGCTAGTAATACCAGAGTTGTCAGCACTTTTAGGACGGTAAGCAATAATATCACCTGGCTTACAAGTGTAAGATGGGACATTCATGATTTCGCCATTTACAGTAATATGTTTGTGGTTAACCAACTGACGCGCTTCAGGGCGGCTAGCAGTTAATCCCATACGAAATACTGTATTGTCTAAACGTGCTTCTAATAATTTAATCAGGTTTTCACCGGTAACACCTTTTAAACGCTGAGCTTCTTCAAAAGTTTTGCGGAACTGGCGCTCCAATACACCATAAGTGTATTTTGCTTTTTGCTTCTCTCTTAACTGTAGAGCGTATTCGCCTAAAGTTTTACGTTTGCGGGCAGCACCATGCTGTCCTGGAGGGTTAGAGTTTTTACCTAACCACTTTGCGTTTCCTAAAATAGGTTCGCCAAAGATTCTGGAGATTTTGGTCTTAGGACCTGTGTAACGTGCCATAGTTTAAATTTTCATTTCGATTTTTTTAGAATTCGTTGCTTCGATCGGTTAAAAATCGTAAAAAATGAATCGGGCAACCTTTTGATAAATGAAACCTTGTGGCTCAATATTATTTCCACTACCCCTATTGGGGCTTAGGGTTATTATACTCTTCTTTGTTTTGGAGGACGACAACCATTGTGAGGCATAGGGGTAACATCTTTAATAGAAGTTACTTCAATACCTGATTGTGCTATAGAACGAATTGCTCCTTCACGTCCTGCACCTGGTCCTTTTACAAATACATCAACACGCTTTAAGCCTGCATCCATTGCAACTTTAGCAGCGTCAGCAGCAGCCATTTGTGCAGCGTAAGGAGTATTCTTTTTAGAACCTTTGAAACCCATTTTACCAGCACTGCTCCAGCTAATTACTTGGCCGGTTTTGTTGGTAAAACTGATAATGATGTTGTTGAAAGTAGCAGAGATTCTAACCTCACCGGCTGCATCTACTTTTACTACTCTTTTCTTGGCAGCAGCTTTTGCACTGTTCTGCGCTTTTTGTGGTTTAGCCATTTTTGCTTTTTTAGGTAGTCTTCCCCGAAGGGATGGTTAAAAAAAATCCGTTGTTACGGAACCTTTGCATCTCCCCCTTTACAAAAAAGAGATCCAATACAAAGGATTTATTTATGTAAGAAAGCCCGAAGTGATTACTTCGGGCTAACTATTTATTTTTTAGCTGCTTTCTTCTTGCCGGCAACCGTTTTACGTTTACCTTTTCTGGTACGGCTATTGGTTTTGGTTCTTTGACCACGAACAGGAAGTCCTTTACGATGACGCAACCCTCTGTAACATGCGATATCTAGCAAACGCTTGATACTCATAGATACTTCACTTCTAAGTGCACCTTCTACCTTAAACTCATTGTTAATGATATTACGGATAGCAGTTTGCTCTTCGTCATTCCACTGGTTTACTTTCTTATCAAAGTCAATACCTGCTTTTTCAAGGATATACTGAGCTGTTGAACGTCCAATACCAAAAATGTAGGTTAAACCAATCTCACCTCTTTTGTTTTTTGGCAAATCAATACCGGCAATACGAGCCATATTATTATTGTTTTATGCTGTTAATTTGATTAATCGAATTACCCCTGACGCTGCTTAAAGCGAGGATTCTTTTTGTTAATCACAAATAATTTACCCTTGCGCTTCACGATCTTACAATCGGCACTGCGTTTTTTAATGGAAGCTCTTACTTTCATTGTTTGGTTGTTTAACTGTTATATTCCTGTTACGTTCCGTTTCTGTTTTGGCTGCTATTCTCAGCTACTTATTTGTACCTGAAAATAATCCTTCCTCTACTTAAATCGTAAGGGCTCATCTCAACCCCCACTTTATCCCCTGGTAGAATTCGGATGTAGTGCATCCTCATTTTTCCTGAAATAGTGGCCAATATTTCATGACCATTTTCTAATTTAACCCTGAACATAGCATTACTTAATGCTTCCAGAATTACTCCGTCTTGTTTAATCAATGGTTGTTTCGACATACTATTTTTAGGGCTGCAAAGATATTAGAATACAACCGAATTATGAAAAATAAGGGGAAAAAACTCTTGAAAATGTGGAAAAAAAATCAAGAAAAGGGGTTTTCCACAGCCAAAATGGCCAAAACAAGGCATTTTCGGGTGCAAAAATAATGCAAAACGCCAGCACTCGAGCACTGGCGTTAAAATTATTGACTGAAAAAATATCCTTTTAAGGACTATAAAAAAATTGCACAAGCTTTACATAGGGTCTCTAGTCAAGTGAATCTTAACCATATCTAAATATTGATTTTGTAATTGGTGTACATAATGCACATTTGGATGATGTCTTCTGTCTTCTCTGTACCACATTTCAATAGACGAAAAATCGCCTGCCTTGGGAGCTACTAACCGAAATGCACCTTTTGAATACTTTACCGAGCCATCATCAGCGGCTTGTTTAGTGAAATGAAGATTTAAGAGCGCATTTTCATCCAAAGGGATTGGATGAAGATGATCGGTTGAAAACCAAAACTCCTGAACGGATGTAAGTAAACACACTTGTTTCTCATCCCCATTTAACCTAGTTACTTCTCCCTCCCATAGCTTGCCTTCAAACTCACCCATCATGTAATCTCCAATTTTGATGTCGTTGAATTTAATCATATAGCAATCGTTTAAACCATAAGTTAAGGAATATTTTGATTATTCCGCCCAACTCATCGTATAACCTTGATTTTCTATCCGCAAAGCTTCTTCGGTTAATTGTAAAGGATGAAATGTGTCTACCATCACTGCTAATTCTTGGGTTTCTTTCTTCCCAATACTTTTTTCAACCGCTCCAGGATGAGGCCCATGAGGAATTCCGGCAGGGTGTAAAGTAATCATCCCCCTGGTAACATGCTTTCTACTCATGAAGTCTCCAGCCACATAATACAGCACTTCGTCACTATCAATATTACTATGATTATATGGGGCGGGAATTGCATTAGGATGATAATCGTATAAACGAGGACAAAAGCTACAAACCACAAAATTATGCGCATCAAAAGTTTGGTGCACAGGCGGTGGTTGATGTACCCGACCAGTAATAGGTTCAAAATCGTGAATACTAAATATATAAGGATAGCAACAACCATCCCAACCAATTACATCAAATGGATGTGTTCCGTAGTGCAAGCCATACAACACTCCTTTCTTTTTGGTTTTTATTAAAAAGTCTCCTTTTTCATCAATAGTCACTAAATTTTCAGGCCC
>JBKBWE010000221.1:0-4980 GCA_046289145.1 Sediminibacterium sp. | reverse complement strand
CAGATGTTAAACGACTATTTTAGAGGGCAACATGCAGGAGTTAGTAGATGGGGAAATCAATTGGACATGAATTCTGCTTCAATTGGTATTGAATTAGACAACAATGGTTTTGAATATTTTGAGCAAGCTCAAATAAATAGTTTATTGGTCGTATTAGGTAAACTGAAAAAAGCTTACAATATACCTACGGCTAATTTTATTGGTCATGGAGATATTGCCCCTACGCGAAAAAATGATCCAAATTGGAGATTCCCTTGGAAACAATTAGCAGAAAAGGGGTATGGTTACTGGTATGACGAAATAAGAGATACTGTTTCAGTAGGTTTTAACCATATTACTGGCCTAAGAATTGTTGGATTTGATATAAAAGACACAACTGCAGCAATTGTTGCATTTAAAAGACATTTTTTACAAGATACTACCAAAGGGATGACCCCATATGGAAGAGAAATTTTGTTTAATCTCCAAAAGAAGTATTTCTAATGGAGTAAACCTGGCAATATGAGAAGGAGATATTGGCTAACTGCAATATTGATTTTGCATTTAGTAAATACTGAGGTAGCGGGACAACTTTTACCCAATATTGAAATCATCAATTCTTTAAAGGCTAGTGATCAATATATTGCTAAAGGCAAGTCACAACTTGCATTGATTCAATTACATCAAGTATTACAAACTAAAGAAACTGTAACAGACCAAGGTATACTATCTCACTTATACAATAATTTGGCAATCGTACTTGCTCGTTACAACAATTTTACTGCTGCTATGGCTTGCTTTTATAAAGCAGGTTCAATTGAATCAAAATATAATTTTACCAAGAGAGGTAAACGATATTTGTCCTTCTTTAGTACTAATACTAATTATGAAAATAAAATAAAAGAGGATATTGTAAATGATGAGATTTTAGAGTTAATGATTCAAGATCAAATCAATCAAAAGGAGCTGGAAAGAACTGAGGAATTTGAGTCGGAACAAATAAAACCAGCATCAATAGTTGAAGCTTTTCTAGATCAAAAAGTAGCTACTCATTACGCTTTGGCGCTACTTATTAAACAACCAATTCCTGGTCAAAAAAATACGAATACAGGACTGGGTGAAGTTGGTCATTCTTTTATTTCTCTGATTAAGTATAATAAAGATCAATCAGCAGTAAGTAAAACTTTTGGATTTTATCCTGAAGAAGGACAACTGATTCCTGTAAATCCGGTTTTACCCACTGCTAATTCAGTAATAAAAGACGATGCATACCATAATTGGGATCAATTATTGGGAAAATTTGTTACGAAAGAACAATTTGAGAAAATACTGGAATATATTGATCACAATATTAGTAATGAATATCATTTAAGCGATTATAATTGCTCCGATTTTGCTTTGACTATTGCAGAATTAAGTAGCATAAAAATTGAGAATACAGTGGGTTATTGGCCGCTTGGCAAGGGAGATAATCCTGGCTATATTGGCCAAAGCATTTTAGCAGGCAAATACTTAAATCTAGATACAAAAACCAAAGAAGGACTTTTTACTTGTTCTAATAATTTGTTTACTAAAACGAAGAAGTAACCATTTTTTTACAAAACATCGTACTTCCTAACGCTTGTTAGCTTATTTTTGCGCCATAAAATTTTACAACCATGCATTTTCAGTTGAGTGAAGAACATTTGATGATTCAGAAAGCGGCAAGAGATTTTGCCCAAAATGAATGTAAACCCGGTGTTATAGAAAGGGATGAACACCAAAAATACCCATACGAACAAGTGATGAAATTAGCTGAATTGGGTTTCATGGGAATGATGGTAAGCCCTGATTATGGTGGTGCAGGAATGGATACCCTTAGTTATGTATTAGCCATGGAAGAAATTAGCAAGGTAGACGCAAGTACTAGTGTTAGTATGAGCGTAAACAATAGCTTGGTATGTTGGGGATTGGAAACCTTTGGAAATGAAGAACAAAAGAAGAAATATTTAACTCCGTTAGCACAAGGAAGAAAAGATGATCAACTTTTTATAGGTGCTTTCTTATTAAGTGAGCCAGAGGCAGGAAGCGACGCAACCAGTCAGCAAACAACCGCTGAAGATAAAGGGGATCACTATTTGTTAAATGGAACTAAGAATTGGATTACCAATGGATCTTCTGCATCAGTTTATTTAGTTATTGCCCAAACAGATCCTGCAAAAGGAAGTAAGGGTATTAATGCCTTTATAGTAGAGAAAAACTGGCCTGGTGTAACAGTTGCTGCAAAAGAAAATAAATTAGGTATTAGAGGTAGTGATACTCATACTATCTTGTTTAATGATGTGAAAGTTCCAAAAGAAAATAGAATAGGGGAAGATGGTTTTGGTTTCAAATTTGCCATGAAAACATTGGCTGGAGGTAGAATTGGTATTGCTTCTCAAGCTTTAGGAATAGCCAGCGGCGCATATGAATTAGCGTTGGCTTACAGCAAACAACGTAAAGCTTTTGGAAAAGAAATTATGCATCATCAAGCCATTCAATTTAAACTAGCTGATATGGCTACTAAAATTGAAGCTGCTCGATTACTTTGTTTAAAAGCAGCATGGGAAAAAGACAATGGGTTAGATTATACATTGAGCTCTTCTATGGCTAAAGTGTTTGCCAGTGAAGCAGCAATGTGGGTATCTACAGAAGCAGTTCAAATACATGGTGGTTATGGTTTTGTAAAAGAGTACCATGTTGAACGATTGATGCGTGATGCAAAAATCACCCAGATATATGAAGGAACCAGTGAAGTTCAACGAATTGTAATTAGTAGAAGTATTTTAAAATAATGATTGGTTAATTACTTCTATGCCTGTAAACAAGATCGCTTTTCAAAATATTTTAACAGAGTTGGCTAATACTAATACCACTTTGGTAGCAGTAAGTAAAACCAAACCCAATGAAGACTTAATGGAATTATACCAATTGGGTCAAAGAGATTTTGGAGAGAATTACGTTCAAGAATTAGTAGATAAAGCAGCTGCTTTACCTAAAGATATTCGCTGGCATTTCATTGGTCATTTACAAAGCAATAAAGCAAAATATATTGCTCCGTTTGTTCATTTAATTCATGGAGTAGATAGTTTAAAGTTGTTGCAAGAAATAAACAAGCAAGCTTTAAAAAATAATCGAATCATTCATTGTTTATTACAAATTCATATTGCAGAGGAAGAAACCAAATTTGGATTAGATGAAACTGAGTTAGGTGAAATAATCGCACAAACTGACGGATTACCCAATATTAGAATTCAAGGCTTAATGGGCATGGCTTCTTTTAGTGACAATCTAGATAAAGTTAGAAATGAATTTAGCTATTTAAATAGACTCTTCATCCAGTATAAATCGTGGATGATTGAACATGCTAATAAAGAACCAATATTATCAATGGGCATGAGTGGTGATTATGCCTTAGCAATAGAAGAGGGCAGCACGATGGTTCGAATAGGTAGTTTGCTATTTGGAGCAAGAAATTATACTAATTAAAAAGCGAACCCATTGGGTTCGCTTTTTAGAAGTTTATCAAGTCTTACTAGTTTTACTATAAGGTTTCTTTCAACCATTTGAAAAATTCTCGCTGCCATACCAAACCGTTTTGTGCGGTAGATACCCAATGATTTTCACCTGGCAAATACAATAACTTACTTTTGATTCCTCTTAATTGAGCAGCCTGAAATGCTTGTAATCCTTGCTCGATGGGCACTCTAAAATCCATTCCTCCTTGCACAATCATGATGGGAGTATTCCATTTAGCCACATGATTGATGGGGTTTTGAACTCCGTATGTTTTTTGCGCAGCGGGATTTTTATCCCAATATGCACCACCATAATCGAAATTAACAAACCATAATTCCTCTGTGGTTCCATACATACTCTTAGTATCAAAAATTCCATCATGTGAGATAAATGATTTAAAACGGTTGTTGTGTATTCCTGCTAACATAAATACTGAGTATCCTCCATAACTTGCTCCTACACAGCCCAATCTATTTTTATCTACAAATGGTTCTTTGCTAACTGCATCAATGGCCGACAAATAATCATTCATTACTTGACCACCATGGTCTTTACTAATAGACTCATTCCATTGAGTACCATGTCCAGGCATCCCTCTACGATTTGGCGCAACTACAATGTATCCTTGCGAAGCCATCAACTGAAAATTCCATCTAAAAGAATAAAACTGCGTTAATGGGCTTTGAGGCCCACCTTGACAATATAATAGGGTTGGATACTTTTTGGAAGCATCAAAACCTGGAGGATAAATAACCCAAACCAACATTTTTTTTCCATCAGTTGTTGGCACCCACCTTCTTTCCGTTTTACATTTTGCAATGCTACTATAAAAATGGTCATTTACATGAGTGAGTTGTTCCAAATTATTGTTCTGCAAATTCAGCTTGTATAATTCGGCTGCAGTATTCATATCGGTTCTGGAAACCACTATATTATTACCCACTTGTGCAACTATTCCTGTAATATCAAAATCACCAGAAGTCAATTGTTTAATCACTGGTAACATTTTAGTAAGTCCAGGATTATTAACTTGAAATAATTGTAAGGTACCATTGATGGGGGCCCAGAAAAATATAGACCGTCCGTCTTCACTCCACTTAAATCCTTCTACATGAATATCATCTCTATGCGCAGTAAGATTTACTGGATATTTATCGTTAGCCAATATAATTAGATCTTGTTTGTCTGCTTCAAAACCATCTCTTTTCATTTGCATCCAAGCAAGCACTCCATTTTGACTAAACTGGGGTGAGAGATCATATCCTTTATTGGCTTCTGTTAAATTAATTGTAACACCAGTCTCCATATTATATTGATAGAGATCTGTATTGGTACTAACAGCATAATCGGTACCGTATTTTTTCTTTGCTACATAAACAATATGCTTTCCATCTGGGTGCCATATAAAATCTTCATCTCCTCCAAATGGCTTAGTTGGTGCATCGTAAGGTTCATCGGGCATGA
>JBKBWE010000220.1:0-5007 GCA_046289145.1 Sediminibacterium sp. | reverse complement strand
TGCGCCAAATATTGAAATATTGAAAATAAGTACCGTCATCCCCAGCAGGTTTCAACCCAATTTCCCTGTACTTCTCTCCAATCCACATGGCCGATTTTAGTTCATCAATCGTTCCTCCAGATCTGCCTTTAAAATGTGCATCTGCTAATGCATATAAATCCTTTTTTAAATCAGATTCTTTAATTAAAGACAATCCTGGGGGATTTACTTTTGGTTGTATAGACTGGGCATTCAAGAAGTAGCAGGCTAAAATTAAATGGACAAGAAAAAGGCTTTTTTTCATATTATCAGAGGAATTATTAAAATATTGATGTAGTTAAATTACTGCATAAAAATAGCACGCAAACAAACCTTCAAGCTCTCTCTCCAAGGCTTCAATTCGATTCCAAAAAAAGTGGCTATATCTTGGATATGCATGACTGAGTAAGCAGGTCGCTTGGCTGGCGTGGGGAACGCCGATGAGGGGATAGGCAATACCGTACAAGATAGACCTGCTTCCTCTTGTATGGCTTGTGCAAATTGAAACCAGGTGATGGCCCCTGCGTTACTGTAATGAAAAATGCCTGAAGCATTATTTCCATTAAAATGACTTTGTACAACTTGCATGATAGCTTCAGCTAAATCAGCAGCATAAGTAGGACAACCTTCTTGGTCATTTACTACTTTTATTTCAGGCCGCTCTTTCATTAAGCGCAACATAGTTTTTACAAAATTATTTCCATGAGCACTATACACCCAAGATGTGCGAATAATAATGGATGAAGGATTATTGGTTAATGCCAATTGTTCTCCAATTGCTTTGGTAGCTCCATAATAATTAACAGGATCTGTAGGGGTATCAACTTGGTAAGGGGATGTACCATTCCCATTAAAAACATAATCGGTAGAAACAGTGATCAGCTTACAATTAAACGATGAACAACATGTAGCAATTTCACCTACCACAGTGGCATTGATTGCCATTGCTGCTTCTCGATCGGTTTCAGCTTTGTCTACGGCCGTATAAGCTGCACAATTGATGAAATATTGAGGCTTGGTTGCTTCAAAAAAAGGATGGATAGACGAAGGGTTAGATAAATCTAATTGAGTCCTATCGGTAAAAACAAATTCAAATTGTTCTTCAAATGAAGAAGCCAATTGTTGCAGTTCCCATCCAAGCTGACCGTTTTTTCCAGTAACTACAATAATTGGCTTCATAAAAAATATGCTAAAAATTATTTTCCAGTATAAAATTCCTTAGGCTGTTTAGACCATTCTTCTTTCGGTAAAGATTTAAAATATTCATAGGTCTTTGCCAAACCTTCTGCCCTTTCCACTTTGGGCTCCCAGCCTAAAATAGATTTCGCTTTAGAAATATCTGGCTTCCTTTGTTTAGGATCATCTACCGGTAATTCTTTATAAATTATTTTAACGGAAGAACCAGTTAGTTTCAATACTTCTTCTGCAAAATCTTTTAAAGTTATTTCATGAGGATTACCAATATTCACTGGCATAGTATAATCGCTCATTAATAAACGATATATCCCTTCAATTAAATCGTCTACATAACAGAATGAACGGGTTTGGCTACCATCTCCAAAAACTGTAAGGTCTTCTCCACGCAATGCTTGACCAATAAATGCAGGCAATGCACGACCATCATTCAGTCGCATTCTAGGACCATAGGTATTGAAAATACGTACGATTCGTGTTTCAACACCATGGAAAGTGTAATAAGCCCTTGTAATGGATTCCATGAAACGTTTCGCTTCATCGTACACACCTCTCGGACCTACTGGATTTACATTGCCCCAATATTCTTCCGTTTGAGGATGCACCATCGGATCTCCATAGACTTCACTGGTAGAAGCCACCAACATTCTGGCACCTTTTGCTTTGGCTAATCCCAAACAATTGTGCGTTCCCAATGCACCCACTTTTAAAGTTTGTATAGGAATCTTTAAATAATCGATTGGGCTCGCTGGAGATGCAAAATGTAAAATATAATCAATAGGTCCAGAAACATGAATGAACTTGGAAACATCATGATGATAAAATTCAAAATCTTCCAACTTAAAGAGGTGATCAATATTGCGGAGGTCACCTGTAATCAGGTTATCCATTCCCACCACTTTAAATCCTTCTTTAATAAAACGATCACATAAATGTGAACCTAAAAATCCGGCAGCGCCGGTTATTAAAACGCGTTTTTTAGACATAATAATTTGTTTAGTGGCGTCCAATGCTTTCGTAATGATAGCCCATGTCGGTAATATATTTTACTTCAAATAAGTTTCTTCCATCAAATATGGCTTTGCCCTTCAACAAGCTATCAATCACTTCAAAGTCGGGCGTTCTGAACTCACTCCACTCTGTTGCAATAATCAACGCATCTGCATTTTTTAGCGCGCCGTATTGGCTGTCGGCATATTTGATTTTATCACCAATGGTATTTTTTACATTCGGCATTGCTTCAGGGTCATAAGCAGTAACCGTTGCCCCTGCAGCAGTTAATGCATCAATCAAATACAAAGCTGGAGCTTCTCTGATATCATCGGTATTAGGCTTGAATGCCAATCCCCATAAAGCAAAATGCTTTCCTTTTAAATCGCCCTTAAAGTATTTTTCAATTTTAGGAATCAAGTGTAATTTCTGCGCTTCGTTTACTTCTTCAACTGCTTTCAAAATTTTGAAATCGTAACTCACTTCTTCAGAAGACATGATCAATGCTTGCACATCTTTAGGGAAGCAACTACCCCCATATCCAATACCGGGGAATAAGAAACGTTTTCCAATACGATCATCCGATCCAATTCCTCTTCTCACCATGTCGACATCTGCACCCACTTTTTCGCAAAGCTGTGCAATCTCATTCATGAAAGAAATTTTGGTAGCCAAGAAAGAGTTGGCTGCATATTTAGTTAACTCAGCAGATTTTTCATCCATAAAAATCACCGGGTTACCCTGACGAACAAATGGACCATATAAATCAGACATTAATTTTTTAGCTCTCTCAGATTGTGTCCCAACTACTACACGATCTGGCTTCATGAAATCGTCTACTGCCACCCCTTCTCTTAAAAATTCTGGGTTACTTACGACATCAAATTCACCCTTATAATTTTCTGCAACAGCTGCATGCACTTTTTCTGCAGTACCAACTGGCACAGTGCTTTTATCTACCAATACTTTATAATCGGTCATGATTTTGCCAAGGTCTTTGGCTACACCCAACACATAACGCAAATCGGCAGCACCGCCTTCACCGGGAGGAGTGGGTAATGCTAAAAATACAATCTCTGCATCTTTAACACCTTCGGCTAAATTGGTAGTAAATGTTAAACGACCTTCTCTTAAATTTCTTAAAAATATTTTCTCTAAGCCAGGCTCGTAAATGGTAATTTCTCCATTAGACAGCTTTTCTACTTTTTTCTGGTCAATGTCAATACAGGTAACTTTATTTCCGGTTTCTGAGAAACAAGTTCCTGTTACTAATCCAACATATCCTGTTCCTACTACTGCAATTTTCATAAAAGATTATTTATTAATAAAGTTTAAAACATGAGTACATATGTAATTTAACTGTTCTTCATTCATTTCTGTATGAACTGGAAGAGAAATTACGGAATTTGTTAATTCGTCGGTTACTGGAAGCAAAATTTCTTTTAATCCAAAAGAAGCGAACATATCTTGCTTATGCCCAGGAACGGGATAATAAATCATTGAGGGGATTTTATGCTCCGCTAAATAGGCCACCAAGCCCTCACGGTCAACCCCCTTTAGCTGTAAAGTATATTGGTGGTAAACATGGGTGCTGTATTCAGCTACAAATGGCGTAATGATTGCAGCGTGACCAGTAAAAGCATTATTGTAAAAAGCAGCAACAGCCTGCCTTGCAGCGTTATACTGGTCTAATTTTTTAAGCTTAATATTTAATACAGCTGCTTGAATAGAATCTAATCTTGAATTACAACCCACCACTTCATGGTAGTATCTTTTTTGTTGGCCATGATTGGCAATCATTTTCATTTGATGAGCCAATGCATCATCATTGGTAAAAATGGCTCCGCCGTCTCCATAAGCCCCTAAATTCTTAGAAGGATAAAAGCTCGTTGCCCCAATGGTTCCAATAGTGCCGGTTTTCTTTTTTGTACCATCTGAAAAAGTATAATCACAACCTATAGCTTGGGCATTGTCTTCAATCACAAATAAGCCAAACTCTTTGGCAATGGCCATAATTTCTTCCATTGGTGCAGCGTGTCCATATAAATGTACTGGCACAATGGCTTTTGTTTTGGGAGTAATAGCTTTTCGAACAGATGCAGGATCAATGCAAAAAGTTTTTGGATCTACTTCTACAAAAACCGGGGTCAATTTCAACAATGCCACTACTTCAGTAGTAGCGATATAAGTGAAAGAAGGAGTGATAACCTCATCACCCGGCTGTAATCCCAATGCCATCATAGCTATTTGCAAGGCATCGGTGCCGTTTGCACAAGGAATGGTATGTTTTACCTGCAAATATTCTCCTAATGATTGGGTAAATTGTTGAACAGCTTTTCCATTAATATAAGCTGCTGTGTCTAGTACTTCGTGAATGGCAGCATCCACTTCAGGTTTTATAGCAAGGTATTGTGAATGGGTATCCACCATTTGAATGGGCCGCATAATAAAAATTTATATGCAAAATTACTACAAAATCAACAACAAAGATTTGAGCGTACATTTGTTCTTGCATGAAATGGGCATACTTTTTATTCATTCGGCTTTATCCTTTAATGGCAAAGCTTTTAGCGCCTTTTAATTCCAAAGCAGCATTATGGGTTAATGGGCGTAAAGGGCTAATGAAACGAATTGAATCAGCCATGCAATTCAATAAGCAACCCATTATTTGGATGCATGCTGCTTCTCTAGGAGAATTTGAACAGGGTCTACCAGTAGTAGAATCAATCAAAAAACAATATCCCCAACACCTTTTATTGGTCACTTTTTTTTCACCATCTGGTTATGAGGTAAGGAAAAATCACC
>JBKBWE010000219.1:0-5068 GCA_046289145.1 Sediminibacterium sp. | reverse complement strand
CCTGTACTTTTTGAAACTTGGTTAAAGGAATATGGGGTGAATCGATTTTTATTGGGTGCTGACGTGAAAGGTGAAAATATTGCTATTGGAGGATGGCTAGAAACCACAGAAGAGAATATAATTGAATTTATTCGAAAGTATACTTTAAAAGGAGTTACTCAACTATTCTGTACTGATATTAGCAAGGATGGTAAATTAGAAGGTCCTTCAATTGATTTATATAAAAAGATTATTCAAGCATTTCCTGAGTTGTATTTTATTGCAAGTGGGGGTGTGAGTTCTATGCAGGATATAAATGAATTAAGATTAATTGGCTGTAGCGGGGTGATTGTTGGAAAAGCTATTTATGAAGGAAGAATTAAAATAAGTGAATTGTGTTAACCAAAAGAATTATACCCTGTTTAGACATCAAAGAGGGGAGGACTGTTAAAGGTGTCAATTTTGAGCAGATACGAGATGCTGGAGATCCAGTTGAATTGGCGACTATCTATGCAAAAGAAGGTGCAGACGAGTTGGTCTTTTTAGATATAACTGCAACTAATGAGCGAAGAAAAACTTTAAGTGAGTTGGTTAATAAAATTGCACATCATATTAATATTCCTTTCACTGTTGGTGGGGGTATTTCTTCAATAGAAGATGTTCAATTGCTATTGAAAAACGGTGCAGATAAAATATCAATTAATACTTCAGCATTCAATAATCCAAGTTTAATTGATCAATTGGCGCTAGAATTTGGAACACAATGTGTGGTTTTAGCCATTGATACTAAAAAAGAAGCTGATGGTAATTGGTATGTTTATTTAAATGGGGGTAGGGTAAAAACCCCTACTTTATGTATTGATTGGGCAAAGGAGGCAGTTTCTAGGGGTGCTGGTGAAATTCTGTTAACATCAATGAATAATGATGGAACAAAGACAGGATTTGCTTTAGATATAACTCATCAATTATCCACTCAACTAAGTGTGCCTGTGATTGCTTCTGGAGGTGCTGGAACAATGCAAGATTTTGCTGATGTTTTTAATACAGCTAAAGCAGATGCCGCATTAGCAGCCAGTATTTTTCATTTTAAAGAAATTGCAGTTCCAGCATTAAAACAGTTTTTAATGAAAAAAGGAATTCCAATAAGGATTTAAATATACGATTATGAATATTGATTACAATAAATACCATGATGGATTGGTGCCTGCAGTAATACAAGATTATCAAACCAATAAAGTGCTCATGCTTGGTTTTATGAATCAGGAAGCACTCGATAAGACTTTAGAAACTCAAAAAGTCACTTTTTTTAGTAGAACTAAAAATCGCTTATGGACTAAGGGGGAAGAAAGTGGACATTTTTTGAATTTGAAATCTATTCAAATAGACTGTGATAATGATACATTATTAATAAAAGTTCAACCTGTTGGACCAACTTGTCATACAGGGGCAGACACTTGTTTTAGCGAGACCAATCATTCAAGTAACTTTTTAGAATACCTAGAACAAATTATTGAGCTAAGGAAGCAAGGAGATCCTGCCAATTCTTATGTTGCTAAAATGTTTGAGAAAGGCCTTAATAAAATTGCACAGAAAGTGGGGGAAGAAGCAGTTGAAATGGTTATTGAAGCCAAAGACAACAACAAAGAATTATTTTTAAATGAATCTGCCGACTTGCTTTTCCATTATTTGCTTTTGCTTAACGCTAAAGGTCATAATTTAGCAGAAGTATTGAACATTTTACAACTACGACACGCTAAATAAACAATGAAAGCCAATTTCTTCTTAATTCTGATTTTATCTTTTTTTACTGTCTCTGCGCAATCAGGGTTTCATATAACTGGGAGTATAAGTAATACCAAACCCAATATGTTGGTTTTCTTAATGAATGGAACTGATGGGAAAACAATAGCAACCGATACCGTAAGAGAGGGAAAGTTCAATTTAAAAGGAACAATTACAGAACCAGACATTTTTCAGTTGGGTTTTGTGGGTTATAAAGAGGCATTAGATATTTTTCTTTATAATGATCAAGTTACTATTACAGCCGACTTTAATAATATTGCTGCTGCAACAATTATAGGCTCATCTGTTGAAACAGATTATCAACAGTTTAAAGCTTCTTTTAATCCTATAAGAGAAAGACTCAACTACTTAGTACAGCAGATTAATCCAGAAAAAAATAGGTATAAAAGGGATTCTTTAATCGTATTATACGAGCAAGCAAAAGGAACAGTTTTGCAGGAAGCCACCAAATTTGTAAAAGAAAAAACTGCTTCACCTGTAAGTTCATTTGTGTTGTTTGCTATTAGCCCATTATTAAATGGAACAGAGGATTTAGAAAAAAGGTATAATGCATTGGATCCTGCAGCAAAAAAAGGTTCATTTGCTAGGATGATAGAGCAAACTATTGCAGAGTCCAATATAAATAAAATTGGGACTGAAGCCCTTGACTTTAGTCAGAAAGATACGCTGGGTAAATTGGTTTCATTAAAGTCTTTCAGAGGAAAATATGTTTTAATAGACTTCTGGGCTAGTTGGTGTGGGCCTTGCAGGGCAGAGAATCCTAATTTAGTTAATGCCTTTAATAAATACGCTAATAAAAACTTTACGGTGTTGGGCGTTTCCTTAGATGATAATAAGGCAAGTTGGATGAATGCAATTAGAAAAGATAAGTTAACCTGGACCCAAGTAAGTGATTTGCAGAGTTGGAATAATAAAGTAGCTCAATTGTATAAAATTCAAAGCATTCCTGCTAATTTTTTGATAGACCCATCTGGGAAGATAATAGCTAAAGATTTAAGGGGAAACGAATTACAAGTTAAGCTGAAAGAATTGCTTCAATAGCCAATCATCCATCTTTTGCCTTAAACAAAAGGGTTATAGTTAAATTGCAACATGTTTATATATCGGGTTGCCCCCATCTTATTCCTATTTTTTTCCAGTATTGGGGCATTTGCTCAATCTAACCCGAATAAGGATAAATTGAATCTTGGAATAATTATGGGTAGCGTATTAGATGCTACAAAAGGGGATGCTGTTCCATTCGCAAGAGTAGATTTAAGTAGATTGTCACTTGACTCATTAAAGCGTAGTACATTATCTGACAAGAATGGAAGTTTTGAATTCAATAAGCTTCCTTTGGGGTATTATACCTTAAGAATTAGTTCAATGGGCTTTGTACTAACCCAGTTAGACAGTATTTATTTAAGAGAAGAAAGATACGATTTTAATTTAGGAGATATCAAATTAAAGCCCACATCCGATTTATCGCTTTCCGAAGTTATTGTTTATGCGGAGAAACCATTATTTGAAAATAAGGATGATAAACTCACTTATAATATTGGGGAAAGTGCACTTAGCAATGGATCGAGTACAGCTGAGTTATTGAAAAATATTCCATTGGTGAACAATGATCCTAATGGAAGACTATTATTAAAAGGGAGAGAGCCTAAAATTTTAATAGACGATAAGCCAACAGAATTAAATGCACAGCAGTTGCAAGATTTATTAGAAAGTTTGCCCGGGAGTAGTATTGAAAAAATTGAAATCATGACCAATCCACCTCCGCAATTTGCCACTGAAACGGGCGGAGTTATTAATATCATTACAAAAAAGGGGAAAATTGGATGGGTAGGAAGATTAAATATTAGTGCAGGAACCAGAGGGGAAGGAAATTTTTCCGGTAATATTAGTTATCGAAATAAAAAATTCACCTACAATCAAACAGTTGGCCTCGGGGCCAGTCAATTGATAGGGAATAGCTATAATAATAGAACAAATTTATATACAGACTCTAGTAATCGTTTATATAGTACCTCTAATTATACCAATATTAATACTAGACCCAATATTAGGAGTCAGATTGATTATGAATTTTCAAAATCGCATTTAATTGGTATGGTATACCAAGGCAATATGAATTACTTCAATAATGTAAGCAATAATAGTTTTACTAATTATAATCGATTTAATGAAGCCTATCGAATAAGCAATCGGGAAAATAGAAGCGAAGGAGATGGTTATACACATAGTGTTCAAGGTTCTTATATTTACAAAGCCCCTAAAAATTTGGCTGAGCAGTTTAGAGTTTTTTTATCGGCCAATACAAGTAAAAACGACAATGACCGTGATTTTTATCAACAGTTTTTGAGCACTGGCATGGTGCCAACAGGTGTAGATTCTACACAAACTCAATACTTTAATAATTTTAATAAAAGCTTCTCAACCAGAATAGAATATATCAAACCACTAAAATTAAAAAATAGCCAATTTAACACAGGTGCTACATATTATTCCTCTTGGTTTCATAATACCTTAAATACCAATTTTCTTAGGAAATCAGATGGAGTTATGATTCCCAATGAATTATTAAGTAATGATTTTTATTTCAAACAACAGATACTCACTTTCAGGGCCGGATTTAGTTTATGGTTTAAAAAAGATATCAGACTATCTTTTGGAGCTCAAGCCGAACAAACTATAATTGAATTTGATTTTGTGAAAGGTAATGTGGCCAATACAAAAAGTAATTACTGGAATATATTACCCAATTTTACTTTGAGAAAAGAGTTTACAAAAGTTTTCAATACTTCGTTGGTTTATAGAGCAACTATACGCAGGCCAGGAATTGGGGAATTGAATCCTAATATTGACTATTCTGATCCATATAATTTGAGATATGGTAATCCTGATTTGCAACCCACCTTATCACATAATTTCGACTTGAATTTTAATTATACAAAGGGGAAATATTATTTCAATACATCCATAGGTTATAATAAAGTTTCTCAGGTTTTTAATACCATTAGAACCCTTGGTGAAGGGGGTAAAACCAATGTTACTTGGTTAAATATTGCCGATAGAAATGAGTATGAGGCAAGCGCATTTGGGGGGTATACCTTCAGCAAACAGTTTCGAATGAATGCGAGTATAGGCTTTACTTATAACCAATACGGGCAAAGTGAAAAAAAGCTTTATTTATACCAAGATGGAGGCTCATTTTATACTAATCTTAATTATACTTTTACTCCAAGTAGTGTTTGGACTTTTGAAGGCACTGCACGTTACAATAGATACGCCAACCCACAGG
>JBKBWE010000218.1:0-5085 GCA_046289145.1 Sediminibacterium sp. | reverse complement strand
CCCTTCATTTCTTCTTGCGCCATTGGGTTATTGGCCAATTGAATAACAGTACTAACCATTTGCTCTTTTGCATCTTCGTCTTTCACTAATAATGCGGCTCCATTATTGACCAATTGCATGGCATTAGCTGTTTGATGATCTTCGGCAGCAAAAGGAAAAGGAACCAGTACAGCAGCTTTACCCAATACACATAATTCAGTAACCGCCATTGCACCCGCTCTACTTATTACAATATCAGCGGCAGCATAGCCATATTCCATTTGGGTGATGAATTCACCTACCCATACATTTGTATAATTCGCAGCTGCTTTTTGAAAAAGATCTGCATTGGTTTTACCTGTTTGCCAAATCAGTTGCAAATTATTTTTCTGCAATTCATCTAAATGCTCCATCAACGCATTGTTAATACTGGCCGCACCTAAGCTACCACCCACAGCAAGAATGGTCGTTTTAGTTTCATCTAAATTAAAATGAGCCAACGCATCTTTACGCGTGAGATAATTATTTTCAATACTATCTCTAACAGGATTACCAGAGACCAACAAATTTTCTTTAGGAAAAAAACGTTCCATTCCTTCAGAAGCAACAAAAATTTTAGTCGCTTTTTTACCTAATAAAATATTACTCTTTCCAGCAAAAGAATTGGCTTCATGAATAAAAGTAGGAATGCCCTTACTTTGCGCATAGCGTAAAACAGGAAAAGTAGAATATCCACCCACACCAATAACGGCAGTGGGTTTAAACTGGGCAAAAATGGTTCTTACCTGGATAAAACTTTTAATCAGCTTCCAAGGCAAAGAAATATTTTTTAATAAAGAAGATCGATTAAATCCAGCAATATCTAATCCTTTTATTTCATAGCCCGCTTGCGGTACTTTTTCCATTTCCATTTTACCCAGTGCCCCAATAAATAAAATTTCTGCAGTAGGCACTTTATGTTTTAAGGCATTGGCAATAGCAATGGCTGGAAAAATATGACCACCTGTTCCACCTCCAGCTATGATAAATCGTTTATGCATTTTGCTGACTTTGAGATGAAGAAAAAGGATTTGCTGTTGCGGCCACAGGTTCGGCCGCAACCGGATTCACCCCTGTTTCCAAAGGCGCTTTCCCTTCCAATTGCTCAACGTTGCGCGCCACACTTAATACTATACCAATGGCAGCACAAGTAAATAAGAAAGAAGATCCACCCATGCTTACTAATGGAAGGGTAACCCCAGTAACAGGAACCAGGTTAACATTCACGGCCATATTTGCAACAGCCTGAATGACTAAAGTAAAACTAAGCCCGAGAGCCAAGAATGCACCAAATGCATAAGGACATCGTCGGAAAATACTAATACACCTAAATAAAAATACCAGGTAAATAAATATCATGAACGCACCACCCAAGAGCCCATATTCTTCTATGATGATGGAGTAAATAAAGTCGTTGTAAGCTTGCGGTAAAAAATTTCTTTGCTGGCTATTTCCTGGTCCTAACCCAATTAACATGCCCCCATTCGAAATGGCAATTTTAGCCTGCTGTACTTGATAAGGCACTTCGCTGTCTTTGGCATACATAAAATCTTGCACCCGCTTTACCCAAGTACCAAAGCGACCCACCGATTTCATTTTCTCTGCTGCAATAGGCTTAGCAATATCTTCTGTTTTTTTACCATCATAAGTTAATACCGCAACAGAAACAATAAAAGCCACAGGAATCATTGCTATCACAATGGTGAGAAAAATATGTTTAAAGCTCACCCTACCAATAAACATCAGCAACAAAGAAGTTGCACCCGTTAACAAAGCATTCGATAAGTTGGCCGGCATAATTAATGCGCAAATAATCACCACAGGTGTTACTACTGGAATAAACCCTTTTTTAAAATCTTTAATGACTTCCTGCTTTTTGCTCAACATTTTAGAGATGTACATAAACAGGGCCAGCTTGGCAAAGTCGCTGGTTTGAATCGTTAGATTAATGATGGGTAATTTAATCCATCTACTTCCTTCATTAATTCTTGCACCAAAAAATAAGGTATACAACAATAGAGGAATCGAAATCAAGAATAAGAAAGTAGCCACTTTAGAAAAGACCGTATAGTTAACCCTATGCAAGAAGTACATAATGATTAACCCTAAAATGGTAAAAGACATCTGTTTGAATAAATAGATATTGGTATTGCCCTTGTACATTTTATACGCCAATGAACCAGTAGCGCTATACACCACCAAAATAGAAATCAACGACAATAACAATACAATACCCCATATATATTTATCGCCTCGAGTACGGGTAAGGAGTTGCTTTCGCACACCATCCACCGAAGGTATTTGAGAAAATAGGGTATCTTTTATTTCAGACATTATAATTCCTTAACGGCTTCTTTAAACTGGGTTCCTCTGTCTTCGTAATTTTTAAATAAGTCGAAGCTGGCACATGCTGGGCTAAGCAATACCACATCTTCTTTAGCAGCCGCTCTAAATGCAGCGTTCACTGCTTTTTTAGCACTATCCGTTTCTATGATCATTGGCACGATGTCTTTGAATGCCGCAATGATTTTGCTATTGTCTGTTCCCAAGCAAACAATGGCTTTCACTTTCTCTTTTACCAAATCGGTAATTAATGAGTAATCATTTCCTTTGTCTACCCCACCTAATATTAACACAGTAGGCTTATTCATGCTCTCTAAAGCATACCAAGTACTGTTTACATTGGTGGCTTTACTGTCGTTAATAAATTCAACGCCACGAACCATAGCAATAAATTCCATGCGGTGCTCTAGACTATGAAAGTTCTTCACTGCATCACGAATTTTTTCCTTTCGAATGCCAATGGTAGATGCTGCTATACCCGCTGCCATGGTGTTGTAATTGTTGTGTTTCCCTTTAAGGGCAAAATCGTAGATACTCATGCTTACTCTTTCTTCTTGGATGCGCAGCATCATCTGGTCGCCCTTGATGTAGCCGCCTTTTTTTACTTCTTGTTTCATAGAGAATGGTAGTGGGTTAGTATGGATAGTTAGTAATGGGAATTTTTGCACGATCGTTTCGTCGTCTAAACAATAGATGAAATAATCATCCATGGTTTGGTTTTCGATGATCCTGAATTTGCTATTGATATAGTTGTCAAATTTGTAATCGTAACGGTCTAAATGATCTTCAGTAATATTCAAGAGAATACTCACATTTGGCCTAAAGGTTTTGATATCATCTAGTTGAAATGAACTGACTTCAATAATGTATAAAGGCTTTGGATTTTCAGCAACTTGACGTGCAAAAGAGTAACCAATATTTCCTACCATCGCACAATCCAGTTCCGCAGTTTTACAGATATGATACATTAAGGCAGTAGTAGTACTTTTTCCATTGCTACCAGTGATGGCAACAATGGTGCTATCGCCCTTGTATCTGTAAGCAAATTCAATTTCACTGATTACCGGAATTCCTTTGGCACGAATGGCTTTCACCATTTCGTTTTTCTCTGGAATACCCGGACTCTTTACCACTTCATCCGCTGCTAAAATTCGTTCCACACTATGGCCACCTTCTTCAAATTCAATTCCATTAGCGGTCAACTCTGCTTTATAAATATCTTTTAGTTTACCACCGTCGGATAAGAATACGGGATGGCCCTTGTGCTTTGCAAGCACCGCAGCGCCTACACCGCTTTCACCTCCGCCTAATATGATGATATTGCTACTCACTTCTTATCGTATTTTTAATGATACCACACTCATTACTACCAACATGATGGTGATGATCCAAAATCTTACTGCAATCTTACTTTCATGAAACCCTTTTTTCTGGTAGTGATGGTGCAAGGGACTCATTAAGAAAACCCTTCTACCTTCTCCATATTTTTTCTTGGTGTACTTAAAGTATCCCACCTGAATCATCACGCTTAAATTTTCTACTAAGAAGACGCCACAGAAAATAGGGATCAACCATTCTTTGCGAACAATAATGGCCAATGAAGCAATGATACCTCCTAAAGCAAGGCTACCCGTATCGCCCATGAAAACCTGCGCTGGATAAGCGTTGTACCATAAGAACCCAATACAAGCTCCTACAAAAGCACCTACAAAAATGGTGAGCTCTCCTAGGTTAGGGATGTACATGATATTTAAGTAATCAGCAAAAACGTAGTTAGAACTTACATAAATAAATACGAGCAAGCCTGCACCAATAATGGCACTCACACCAGCAGCCAATCCATCTAAACCGTCGGTTAAATTGGCACCATTACTTACTGCAGTAATAATAAGTGTAACAATTAGGATGTACACAATCCAAGTATATTTCTCCGCACCATCCCCCATCCAACTAATTAATTTACTGTAGTTGAACTCATGGTTTTTTACAAAAGGGATGGTAGTGATTGGCGTTTTTACTTTTACAAACTTTCTTTCAATGCCATTCATTTGACGAACAATAATGGTAGAGTCTTTTGCAAAACGATCTCCTTCTTGAAGCACAGATACTTTTCTATCAGATCCAATTATTTCACGCTCAACGGTAACAGCATTGCTAAAATAGAGGGTTGTTCCAATGATGATGCCTAATCCTACCTGACCAATAATTTTTGAAATACCAGCCAGTCCATCTGAATCTTTTTTCTTGTATTTCTCGCCTTTTTGTAATGCTGCTTTTCTTGCACGAATTTTAAATAAGTCGTCTAAGAAACCAATCACACCCAACCAAACAGTACACAAAATCATTAAACGCACATATACTTTATCTAGATTAGCAAATAATAAAGTAGGAATCAAAATGCTTAACAAGATAATGATACCACCCATGGTAGGTGTACCTTTCTTTTGCTCTTGACCAGCCAACCCCAAGTCTCTAACCGATTCACCAATTTGTTTTTTCTGTAAAAATAAAATGATGCGTTTACCATAAACTGTAGCAATTACTAGGCTCAATACAATTGCCATAGCAATCCTAAAAGTCAGGAACTGAAATAGTCCTGCCCCAGGGATATCGAAGCTTTGTTTTAGCCAGTTAAATAATTGGTATAGCATAAAGTAGGTTTAAGGGGTAACTAGGGTAAATGCTTGTTGTAAAATTTGTTTATCGTCAAAAGGATGTTTCACT
>JBKBWE010000217.1:0-5097 GCA_046289145.1 Sediminibacterium sp. | reverse complement strand
CGACACTTCGTGTCAGGGTCTTTGTGCCCGAGACTGGATTCGAACCAGCAAGCCGTTTCCAGCACCACCACCTCAAGGTGGCTTGTCTACCAATTTCAACACCCGGGCTCCTATAGAATAAGCTGCAATATTAAAATAATTTTCTTACATCCTTTCGGGTACTTTAATACCTAATACTTTCATGCCATTTTTTATAACAGTTGCAGTAAATACAGATAACATAATCCGCAATGCTTGCTTTGAATGGTTCTCCGCATTTGCAATTGAATGTTCACTATAAAAGGAACTAAAGGTCTTAGCTAAATTAAATACATAAATGGCCACTTTAGAAGGATCTTGTTCTATGCCTGCATCTTTTAAAACTGTAGGAAACTGCTCAAGGGTTATAATTAATTCCTTTTCAAGTGGTAACCAATTGTCATTTGTATCAACCGATAATTCGGTAGAAGATTGATAATTCAACTTCCTTAAAATACTACTGATTCTTGCATAAGTATATTGAATAAACGGCCCAGTAAATCCATGAAAGTCTATACTTTCAGCTGGATTAAAGACCATTTTTTTCTTGGGGTCTACTCTCAATAAGAAAAACTTCAGCGCACCTAAACCAATGGTATCATACAATTCAGCCCTTTCTACTTCAGTAAAATCATTTACTTTACCTAGCTCTTCTGTTTTTTCTCTGGCTATATTAATCATTTCATCCACCAAATCATCCGCATCAACTACCGTTCCTTCACGGCTCTTCATTTTACCAGTAGGCAATTCTACCATCCCATAACTCAAGTGGTCTATGCCGTCTGCTGAAGGAAGTTTCAATTTCTGACAAATCAACTTCAACACTTTAAAGTGATAATTCTGTTCGTCACCCACCACATAAATACTTTGATTGGCATTAAACTCTTTTTGTTTTTGTTCTGCCAATCCAATGTCTTGGGTAATATATACAGATGTGCCGTCTTTTCTTCTTACGAGCTTTTCGTCTAATCCGTCGTTGGTTAAATCAATCCATACACTATTATCTTCTTTTTGATAAAATACTTTTTCTACCAAACCTTTATCTACAAGATCTTTCCCTAATAAATAAGTGTTGCTTTCGTAATAAATTTTATCAAAGTCGGTACCAATTCTTTTATAAGTTGCATCAAAACCTTCATAAACCCATCCATTCATATTCTTCCACAACTCCATGACAGCAGGGTCCCCAGCTTCCCAGTCTAATAACATTTGCTGAGCTTCTTTCATAATAGGCGCTTCTTTTTCTGCTTGCTCTTCGGATAGTCCAGTAGCTTTAAGCTCAGCCATTTCTGCCTTGTATGCTTCATTAAATTTTACATAATAGTCGCCAACAAAATGATCTCCTTTCATATTGGTGGTTACGGGAGTTGCTCCATTAGCATACCGATTCCAAGCAATCATGCTTTTGCATATATGGATACCTCTATCATTTACAATACAAGTTTTCACTACTTCATTTCCAGTAGCTTTTAAAATTTCTGCAATACTTCTTCCAAGGAAATTATTTCTTAAATGCCCAAGGTGTAAGGGTTTATTGGTATTAGGAGAGGAGTACTCTACCATTACTTTATTACCTGTAGGAGCGGAGTGCCCAAATTGTGAGTCATTGTATTGATTCATCAAAAACTGGGTCCAATAAGCTGCGTTAATGGATAAATTTAAAAATCCCTTTACTACATTGTAAGCGGTAAACAGTTCAGGAAAACGCGCCACCATTTCGGTGCCTAATTCTTGTCCTAATTGCTCTGGGGATTTTTTGAGTTCCTTTACGAATGCGAATAAGACCACGGTATAATCTCCTTCAAATTCTGGTTTCGTTTGATTTACCAGTACTTGCTCTGGTTGAACTGATGAACCATATAATTGATGGATACTGCTTGCTGCTGCTTGTTTGATCCTGTTTACCACGCTCATAATCTTAACAATTTCGGGATGCAAAACTAACTATTTATAAGCTACCTTCGCCGCCGGTTATGCAAAAGCTGCACAAATACATTAGTCATTTCATCCTTTCAGTGGTGGATTGGTTCTATCCAATGTTCCAAAAACTAATGCCCAAACAAACCTACCGTTATGCTGCTTGTGGCGGTTTCAACACGGTTTTGGATATTGGACTTTTTTTTGTTGCCTATAACTACGTATTAGAAAAATCTACTTTGCAAGTGGGTGATATCATCATTAGTGGCCATATCGCATCATTTATGATGAGTTTTATTGTTACATTTCCTACAGGGTTTTATTTAAGTAGGTATGTGGTCTTTCAAGAAACATCCGTTACTAAAAGAGAGCAATTGGGTAAATATTTTCTAGTTGTATTTGGGTGTATTTTACTAAACTATATCTTCCTTAAGATTTTTGTGGACAGTTTTGGTTGGTACCCATCACCCTCTAAAATGTTGACCACCGTTTTTGTAGTTCTGTTCAGTTATTTCTCTCAAAAGAACTTTACTTTTAAAGCTAAAGCTTTAAAATAGTGTCACCCAACCCGCTAAAATGACCTTTAAATTAGGCATAAACCGACTTTTTGGTAGCTAGGCTGACAATATTTCACGTTTACTACCCGTGGCATAATGATTGAATAATTAGCTGTAATAGAAAACAAATATTATGGCAAAAATTATTGGAATAGACCTTGGAACCACCAACAGTTGTGTATCCGTTATGGAAGGTAATGAGCCTGTAGTCATTGCAAATGACGAAGGACGTAGAACTACGCCATCGGTAGTAGCATTCTTAAAGAATGGAGAAAGAAAAGTGGGAGATCCTGCTAAAAGACAGGCAATCACTAATCCTCAAAACACTATAACCAGTGTTAAGCGTTTCATGGGACGTCGTTTTGACGAAGTAACCGAAGAAATTAGCCATTGGAGCTATCAAGTTGCCAAAGGCGATAACAATACTGTGAGAGTACAAATTGAAGATCGTATGTACACTCCACAAGAAATTTCTGCAATGATTTTGCAGAAAATGAAAAAGACTGCTGAAGACTATTTGGGTCATGAAGTAAGCGAAGCAGTAATTACTGTTCCTGCTTATTTTAACGATGCACAACGTCAGGCTACTAAAGAAGCTGGTGAAATTGCTGGTTTAAATGTTAGAAGAATTGTAAACGAGCCTACTGCTGCTGCTTTAGCATACGGCTTAGATAAAAAACATGCCGACCAAAAGATTGCAGTGTTCGACTTAGGTGGTGGTACTTTTGATATTTCTATCCTTGAATTAGGAGATGGGGTGTTTGAAGTAAAATCAACCAACGGTGATACGCACTTAGGTGGTGACGACTTCGATAAAGTCATCATGGATTGGTTAGCAGATGAGTTTAAATCTCAAGAAGCAATCGATTTACGTAAAGACCCAATGGCTTTACAGCGTTTGAAAGAAGCTTCTGAAAAAGCAAAAGTAGAATTGAGCTCTTCTTCAGAAACTGAAATCAACTTACCTTATATTACCGCAGTTGACGGTGTACCTAAACACTTGGTATTAAAATTGACAAGAGCTAAGTTTGAAGCATTAGCTGATAACTTATTTGCTCGTTGCTTAAAGCCATGCGAAGCAGCATTAAAAGATGCTGGTTACAGTAAATCTGAAATTGATGAAGTGATATTAGTAGGAGGTTCTACTCGTATTCCTAAAGTGCAAGAAATTGTTGAAAGCTTCTTTGGTAAAAAACCTAATAGAAGTGTAAATCCTGACGAAGTAGTTGCATTAGGTGCTGCAATTCAAGGTGCGGTTTTAACTGGTGAAGTAAAAGATGTATTGTTATTAGATGTAACTCCTTTAAGCTTAGGTATTGAAACCATGGGCGGAGTAATGACTACTATGATTGCATCAAACACTACTATTCCTACTAAGAAAACAGAAGTATATTCTACCGCTAGCGATAATCAACCGGGTGTACAAATTCATGTATTACAAGGTGAGCGTCCAATGGCCAATCAGAATAAGAGCTTAGGTATGTTTAACTTAGATGGAATTCCTCCAGCACCAAGAGGTGTACCTCAAATTGAAGTAACTTTTGATATTGATGCGAACGGTTTACTAAACGTTAGTGCTAAAGACAAAGGAACTGGAAAAGAACAAAAAATCAGAATTGAAGCGGGCAGTGGCTTAAGCAAAGAAGAAGTAGAGAAAATGAAAGCTGAAGCTAAAGCCAACGAAGCTGCTGATAACGAAGCTAGAGCTCGAGTAGAAAAATTAAACCAAGCAGATAGCTTGATTTTCCAAACAGAGAAGCAATTCAAAGAATTTGGAGATAAGATTCCTGCTGATAAAAAAGGTGCAATTGAAACTGCTTTAACTAAGCTAAAAGAAGCACATAAAAATCAAGATATCCCTGCAGTTGATGCTGCAATGGAAGAAATGAATACTGCATGGACTGCAGCAAGCGAAGACATCTACAAAGCGCAACAAGCAGCTGGTGGCCAACCAGGTGCTGAAGCTAGTGGAACTGAGCAGCCTAAGTCTGATACGGTTGAAGACGCTCAGTTTGAAGAAGTAAAATAAGCGTTAGATAATACATTAAAAGCCCTGAGTGAATTGATATTTGCTCGGGGCTTTTTTATGAATTGTATTGTAGCAAAATGAAAGCTGAATTATCGTAGTATTACCGTGCCCAATTGTTTTGTAATGGCAATTTCAAATTCTTTTAATTGCTTATGTAATTGTATCAATTTCATTTGCTCTTCAAATGGAGCAAACTCCATGTCTCGCTGGTTTTGCTCAAACATTTTTTTAATCTTTCTAAGTTTAAAATAATTTAAACTCATTTCTGTATCGGCAACGGAAATGTCTTTGTTTACAATATTCATATTGGGTAATATTTCATCCCATCGATTGCTTAATTCAAAAGGGAACATCGAAATATTAATCAATAATTGTCTTACTTGTTCATCTTCGTGATACAACATAGACTTGGTAGTGGGCTCTAATCCTTTATTATACCAGTCTTTATATAAATCAATTAATTTTTCGTAGTCAGGGTTTTCTAAAGGATAATTCTCTAACTGCTCAAATATATACGCAGCAATAGTTTGATCTTCATTATAGTTCTTTAAACCATATTCAAATAATACCCTAATT
>JBKBWE010000216.1:0-5105 GCA_046289145.1 Sediminibacterium sp. | reverse complement strand
GATGGCAAGTATTCAAATCCCGCTACATAATGAGTGCTTCTTGTATAGTCGGTGTTTTTGTTAACCAATTCATTATTGTTGTTTTGATATCCCAGGGCAGTATATGGAAGCATTTTAAAGTAGGTTCCTATAGAAGCATTAAAAGTAATTTTATCTGTTATAACATAACTGGCTGCAACCCGTGGCGATAAAGTTTTTAAGGGATTCATTCCAGTTTGAGTAAATGTATTCTGGTCAAATCGAATGCCTGCACTAAGCCCCAATTTGTTCTCCAAAAAACGTTTTCCTACTTGGGTAAATGCACCCATCCTTGCAAATTGAATATTGCTGTTGAAGTTGTAGATAACTGCAGGTTGAACAATATTGTTATTGTTGTCTACTATGGCGTTGCTAAATAATTGATTGGTATTGTTGTTGAAAGAAACCAATTGAGCCACTATTCCATAGCTTAATTTGAATCCATTGAATGTTTGGTTTACATCAAATCTTAATTTGTTTTCTACCTCGCTAGATTTCAACGCAAGGGTTCTATTTCCTCTTATTGGGCCTAGATTATTCTCGTATTTATCCAGTTGATTATTGAAAGCGTTTCTACTTATTGCCAAATTCCAGTAGCCATTCGTTAATTGATGCCTTATTGAAGCTCCTATGGTATAGTTCCATTGTTGTATAGATGGGTTGCTGTTTAAAACGTATAATTTTTCTGGCGTTGCTTCTTTAGGCGCAGCAAAATTAAACTCATCTATTGCCCCTACGCCCAATAAGGTGAGGGTTGTTTTTTTACTGAGCTGATGAGAAATTTTATATTGAAAATCCCAATAATTAGGTCTGATGGGTAAATCAATTGCTTTGAACAGTAGTTGTAAATAACTTCTTCTTGCAGATGCAAGAAAAGTGGTTTTGCCTGATTTGCCAATAGGGCCATCAAAAGTGGTAGCTAATTCTGTACCACTCAATCGAATGTTCCCTTGAACTCTATTACTGTTTCCTCGCTTCTGTTTAAACTCAAACACAGATGAAAGGGTATTATCGAATCTTGCATCAAATGCTGATGAGGAAAGTTTAACTTCTTCAATAAAACTGACGTTTAAAATTCCAGTAGGTCCACCCGCACTACCTTGTGTTGCAAAGTGGTTGATTACAGGTATCTCTATGCCATCCAAGTAAAAAACGTTTTCATTGGGTGCGCCACCTCTAATGATGATATCGTTTCTAAATCCAGCAGTACTTGAAGATCCGCCTACCCCCGGTAATGCTTGTATAACTCTCGATATATCAAAATTTCCACCTGGATTGGCTTTTATTTCTTCGCTGGTTAGTCTTTGAACACTTAAAGGGGTTTCTAAAGTTGCAGCTTTGGCCGACTTGTTTCTATTGGTACTATTCACTGTTACTCCAGATAATTCTTGAACAGTTGATTCCAACTCAATAACCATGGTATTTTCGTTACCACTGGCAATAGTAACATTGAATTTTGATTGAGTTGAGTATCCTAAAGCACTGAAAATGATAGAATAGTATCCAGATTTGATTTGATTAAATTGGAACTTTCCTGCACTATCTGTAACTACCAATTTTTCTAATTGGACCAATTTAACCACTGCACCTTGAATAGGCTTTTGTAATTGTTTGTCTACTACTATCCCAGAAAAAATACCAGTGTTTTGTGCATTAGCATGAATAAAAGAAAACAAGACAACTAGTAAAAAAGGAAAATGCTTCATAATTCATCCATTTATCAAATACCTATCATCAACAATAGGTTTTGCCTATTGTTTAATTATCTTCGGAATACCCAAAATTAATATGAACATGAGAATTTCCCTATTTATTGTTTTGTTATTCCTTAGTGTTGCTAGCTATGCACAAAAAAAGCCTTTGGATCATAGTGTTTACGATGGATGGCAAAATATTGCAGAACGCTTAATTAGCGATAATGGAAACTTTATTGCATTTATTGTTGTACCACAAGAAGGAGATGGTCACTTGTACATCAAGAAAAAAGACGGTACTACAATAGCTGAAATTGCTAGAGGGTACAATGCTAATATTACCGACAATAGTCAATTTTTGATTTGTAGAATTAAGCCGTTTTTTAAAGATACTCGAGATGCTAAAATAAAAAAGAAACGTCCTGATGAAATGCCTAAGGATTCATTAGCTATTGTAAATTTAAACTCAGGTAAAATCACCAAAGTTGCTCAGATTAAAAGCTTTAAAATTGCCGACGAGCAAGCACAATTTTTGGCTTACCATTTAGAGAAAAAAACAGCAATACCTGCACCAAAGAGTACTCAAACAGATAGCACAGCCAAGTCATTAGCGCCCGTTGCTCCCCCTACACCAAGGGCTACTGCAGAACCTTTTGAAGAGGGCACCGATTTAATAGTTCAAAATTTGTTAACAGGCGATACCGTGGTATATAATTTAGTAAGTGAATATTTCTTTAACAAAAAAGGGAATATTTTATTACTCGAAACCACTAAAAAGACTGGAGATGCCAAGATTAAGCCTCAAGTGATTAAAGTTGATTTATTGAATAAGAAAAAAGCGGTGATTTTAACAGGGTTTAATGATGCTAAAGCATACAGAATGGACGAAGTTGGAAATCAATTGGCTTTTATTGCTGAAAGAGATAGTAGTGCTAAATCATTGCAAAAATTTTATAAATTATATTACCACAAAAATGGTACTGATAGTGCTGTTTTATTGGTTCAAAAAAATACCAGTGGAATGCCCACTAATTTCACTTTAAGTGAGAATGCACAAGCAATTAGTTTTAGTAAATCAGGGAATCGTTTATTTTTTGGTACTGCGCCAATTTTGCCTGTGAAAGATACTATTACTCCTGATTTTGAAAGAGTAAGTGTAGATGTTTGGCATTATAAGGACGATTATTTACAGCCTTTGCAATTGCGAAATTTACAGCAAGAACTCAATCGAGCTTATTTGGCAAGGTTTGATTTTGAAAAAGGTTCAGTGGTTCAAATAGGTAATCCTTCTTTTAGGAATATTATTCAAACCAATGAAGGAGATGGGGCTGTTTTTTATGGAGTATCCGACGAAGGAAAAAGAATTGCGTCTCAGTGGCAGGGTGCATCATTTTCTGACCTTTATGCCATCAATCCATTAAATGGGAATAAGCAACTTATACTGCGTGACATTAAAGGCAATACTTATCCGTCTTCAACAGGTAAATTCCTAGTTGTTTATGATGAAGTAAAAAAGAAGTATAGCGCATATAATAGTGAGTCTCAAAAAATGGGCAACATTGCAGCTGATATTAAAGTGCCCTTATATGATATTGAAAATGATGTTCCAGATGATCCTAATGCATATGGATTAGTTGGTTGGATAGAAAATGACGAATCATTTTTGATTTATGATCAATTTGATATTTGGCAAATTGACCCAATGGGGGTAAAGCCTTCTATTAATATTACAGGGGGCTTAGGTAGAAAAAATAACCTCGTTTTAAGGAATATTAATCTGGACCGTGAAGATCGATTTATTAAAAAGAATCAGACTTTGCTATTAAATGTTTTCAATCGAAAAAATAAGGGTAGTGGGTTAAAGACACATATAATGGGGACGTTGTTTGAAATATCAGCTTCTTCTGCCACTTTGCCTATGCGAATTTCTGCTGTATTAAAAGCCAAGGATGCTGCTGTAATAAGTTTTGGAACAGAAACTTTTCAACGTTCTTCTAATATTTCTGTGATTGATTGGAAGCCTAATTCCCTTTTACAAGATGTGCAAACAGCACAATCAATGCATCAGCCCAATCCACAACAGTCTCAATATAATTGGGGTTCTGCTGAATTATTTACTTGGAAATCATATACCGGGAAAACAGCTGAAGGGATTGTGTATAAGCCAGAAGATTTTAATCCCAACAAAAAGTATCCAATGATTGCCTATTTCTATGAAAGAAGTAGCGATGGCTTATATGGATATAGTGCACCTGCTCCAACACCATCTCGATTAAATATTCCATTTTTTGTTAGTAGAGGATACATTGTATTTGTTCCAGATATTTGGTATAAAACAGGGTATCCTGGGCAAGGAGCATATGACTATATAGTTAGTGGAACAAGGGCATTGGTTGCAAAAGGATATGTGGATAGCACCAAGTTAGGCTTACAAGGTCAAAGCTGGGGTGGGTATCAAATAGCACATTTAATCACTAGAACCAATTTATATGCTGCGGCTTGGGCAGGTGCTCCTGTGGCAAATATGACCAGTGCTTATGGCGGTATTCGTTGGGGTACTGGATTAAACAGGCAGTTTCAATATGAAAAAACACAGAGTAGAATTGGAGCTACTTTATGGGAGAAGCCTAATTTGTATATAGAGAACTCGCCGTTATTTCATTTCCCTAAAGTAAAAACACCAGTGGTGATTATGCACAATGACGCAGACGGAGCAGTTCCATGGTATCAAGGAATTGAAATGTTTACTGCGCTTAGAAGGTTGGGTAAGCCAGTTTGGATGCTGAATTACAATAATGAAGACCATAATTTAGTGGAGCGCAGAAATAGGAAAGATATTCAAATACGGGAGCAACAGTTTTTTGATTATTTATTAAAAGGTGATAAGCCTGCTAAGTGGATTGCTGAAGGTGTTCCAGCTGTTCTAAAAGGGAGAGATTGGGGTTTAGGATACTAAAATGTTGAATCATCTGAACTATTTTGCATAACTTAAAAATGCATTTATCAAATGATTAGTTACAAATAGTTCATGCTTCGCTTTTTTCAATATAAATATGCAGCTGTTTGGGTTTTTGTAATAGTAGTTACAATTACTCAAACAGTTGCTTGGTTTATATATACTGTTGAAAAAAGTAGGGAGATTGAATTAGTCCAGAATGAGTCGGAACATGTTAAACAACGAATTGAATCTGCCGTAAGTCAAAGCAATAATGTTACCAGTATAATTGCTATGATGATTGAGCATGATTTACTAAAAGACCATTTTGAAGAAGTTGCAAAAGAGCTTCTGAAACATAACGAATATTTAGACGCGATTCAGCTGGTGCAAGACATGGTAATTATAAATACCTATCCTTTAAAGGGGAATGAACAAACTATTGGATACGATTTAAC
>JBKBWE010000215.1:0-5112 GCA_046289145.1 Sediminibacterium sp. | reverse complement strand
CAACAGGTGGTTTGGCTTCAAACACTTTATATACTGGAACAATTACGATAGGCGCCAGAGATATTTCTGGTAATACATTAGCTAGTGATTACACTTGGACATTTACAACAATTCCCCCTGTGGTAATTCCACCAGTAATTACTCCTACATTAATTGTGTTTGGTGTATTTGGTGGTAGCGCAGGAATTACGAATCAAGGTGTTAATACGGTAATTAATAATGGAGGCATTGGTACAACAGCTGCTTCTACCTTAATTACTGGTTTCCATGATATGATTACAGGTGATGTATACACAGAAACTCCACTCAATATCGGTAGAGTTAATGGAAGAATTCATACTGCGCCCCCTGCTCCAGGTTCTGCAGCTTCTGCCATTATTGCTGCACAGGGTTTGGCTGATGCAAATGCATTGTATTTAAGTACAGCGCCAGCTGCTAAGCCAGGTGGAATTGATCCTGGTGCTGGAGAATTGGGTGGATTAACACTTGCTCCTGGTGTATATAAATCTGCTAGCGGAACCTTTAATATCAGTAATGGAAATTTAACATTAGATGCAAAAGGTGATCCTAATGCAGTTTGGGTATTCCAAACAGCTGCTGGCTTAACGGTTGGTATTGCAGGACCTACTGGTGCAAAATCGGTTATCATGATTAATGGTGGGCAACCTAAAAACGTGTTTTGGCATGTTGGAAGTGCAGCTACTATTAATGGTGCAGGTGGTGGAACAATGGTTGGAACAATCATTGCCTATGCTGGAGTTACTTTTTCAACCCCAGGAAATGCAACACAAACCATTTTAAATGGCAGAGCCCTTTCTTTAAATGCTTCTGTAACTATGGTTAATACCACTATTAATGTTCAATAACCTAACTAACTATTTATTTTAAATATATTTTATGATACACTTTAAAAATAATTATTCAAAAACATTCTTCTTGTTTTTTGGATTACTCATCAGCTATACTACAGTATTGGCACAAACAGAAAAAAGAGTACAACCCAAGTGGTGGTTTGGATATTCTGTTGCAGCGAATATTAATCAGTACAATGGAACAACACAGATGTTGAATGCAGCCACTACGGTTCCTACTGCATTTCATAAGGGAAAAAGTGTAAGACCTTATGCTTCATTCTTAACCGAGTACCGTCCGAATAAAGTAGTTGGGTTTATGTTAAACCTTGCTTACGATAATAGAAGTGCTCGATTTAATCAAGTAATGGCACCTTGTAATTGTCCTGCAGATTTATCTACTAATTTGAGTTATTTCTCCATTGAACCAAGTCTAAGATTGGCACCATTCTCCTCTGCATTTTATTTATTTGCAGGGCCTACTATAGGTATCAATATCAATAAAGACTTTGTATATGTTCAAGACAAGCAAGTAGATCAACGTGGAGACTTTAGCGATATTAGAAAAACAATGGTTTCTGCACAAGCTGGTGCAGGCATAGATATTCCATTGTCTAAAAAAACCAATCCTAGTCAAGTAACACTTTCTCCGTTTGCTTCTTTTCAAACCAATTTATTTCAAGCTCCTAGAACAGTTGAAACATGGGATATGTACACTGTTAGAGCAGGACTTGCACTTAAGTTTGGTAAAGCACCAACACCTGCACCATTAAAACAAACCCCTATGGCACCAGTAGAAGTGGTAAGGGTGGTTACAGTAAAAGAACCGAATTTGGAGTTTTCTGTAAGAGGGCCAAAGATTGTGCCTGCAGAAAGACAAGTAAAAGAAATATTTCCTTTGCGTAACTCAGTCTTTTTTAACATGGGTTCAAGTGATATACCTAGTAGGTATGTACAGTTAGGGAAGAACGAGTCTACTAATTTTAAAGAAGCTGAATTACAAGAACAGCAACCAGCTAATTTAAATAATGGAAGATCTGCTCGTCAACTAAATGTTTATTATAATATTTTGAACATTATAGGAGATAGAATGCGCAATAACGCTAATAGTACAATTTTATTAACTGGAGCTTCAGATAAAAATCCTGCAGAAGGTAGATTGATGGCAGAAAATATTAAACAATATCTAGTCAATAACTATGATATAGCTTCATCAAGAATTACCACTGATGGAAGAGATAAGCCAGTGATTCCTTCTGAACAACCTGGAGGAACAAAGCAGCTAGATTTATTAAGAGAAGGCGATAGAAGAGTTGATATTACAAGTACTTCTTCTGCTATGCTACTAGAAGTGGGTGGTGCAACTTCTCCATTTTTAAAGCCTGTACAAATTAAGACCTACCAAGAAGACCCATTAGATACCCATGTTATTTTTACCAATAAAGGTGCAACAGCGTTGTTGAATTCTTGGAGGGTTGAATTAAAAGATGAAGCTGGTGTTGTTCAAAATTATGGTCCTTATTATCTTGATCAGAGTTCAATATCAGGAAAATCAATTCTTGGGAACAATGCATCTAAAAATTATCAGGTTACCATGTTTGGTACTACCAAGTCTGGTGAAATTATCAAAAAAGAAAGCTCAGTTAGTGTTGCAAAGTCTGAAAGCTTAAAACAAGAAGGATTACGTTACAGTATTTTATTTGATTTTGATAAATCAGATGCAATTGCGGCGTATGAAAAATTCCTTACAGATGTAGTTGCCCCTTTAATTCCTGATAATGGAACTGCCATTATTCATGGACACACAGATATTATTGGAGATGAAAAATACAACCATCAATTATCTCATAATAGAGCAGAAACAACAAAGATTATATTGGAGCGTGCTACTAATAGATTAGGCAGACGTAATGTAAAATTTGAAGTGTATGGCTTTGGTGCAGAAGCATCCAATGCGCCATTTGAAAATAAGTATCCAGAAGAGCGTTTCTATAATAGAACGGTTATCATAGATATTATCCCAGGTAATTAAAGATTGTTTAGCACAGTTTGTTGATTGAGGGCACCCTTGTTACACGTTGTAGCAAGGGTTTTTTATTTCCATCTTTTAATCAGCTTAACCAACTCATACCAAAGAACAGATATACTTCCAATGGCTAAACAAATGCTTAACTGTTGAATGCTAATAATAGAGAAGTCAAAAAATATTGCTAATGGTCTTATATATATCAATGAAAGCAACAGTAAAAGCGTTATTAAAATCATTCCCAATACTAAATTATTCTTGTACCCGATAGTAGTGATGAGGGAATAATAGAATGATCGGTTAATCAGGGTTAAAAATATATTAGCAAAAACGAGGGTACTAAATACCATTGTTCTAGTAGTATTTAGATCTAATGAGGTATCTACTGCGTAATGATAAACATACAAGGTTCCTGCAGTAATGGCGAGACCTTGAGCCAGGCTAGTTGTTAGTTCTCTCCAACTAAAAAAAGTGCTGGTAAATGGCCTTGGCGATTGTGCCATTGTGTTTTTTTCCATTGGCTCATTTTCATAAATGATAGAACAGGTTGGTCCCATGATTAGTTCAAGAAAAATCACATGCACAGGCGTAAATATATTAGGATATAACCAGCCAAGCGCAAGCGGAATAAATACTGTTAAAACAATTGGAATATGAATTGAAATAATATATTGGATGGCTTTTTTTAAATTAGTGTAGATTTTTCTGCCCATTGCCACCGCATCCACCATTTTAGCTAAATCATCATCAATTAAAATGAGCGAAGCAGCTTGTTTGGCAATTTCAGTTCCTTTTTTACCCATAGCAATACCTATATGCGCTGCTTTTAAAGCAGGTCCATCATTAACACCATCTCCGGTCATTGCCACTATATCATTGTTGCTTTTTAACGCATTAATGATTTTTAATTTGGCTTCAGGAAACATTCGAGTAAAAATATTGATTTCCGCCACTTTCACTTTAAGCTCATTGTCAGAAAGAAGCATAAGTTCATCTCCGCTTATTTGCTTCTCTGCACCTTTAAATCCAATTTTCTTTGCGATGGTGGTGGTTGTTGCTGCATTGTCACCAGTAATAATTTTAACCTGTATCCCAGCCTTATAAAATTGATTTAAAACCAGTGCCATATTTTCTTTTGGAGGGTCGTAAAATGCTATTATCCCCTTTAATTCAAAAATAAAATCTTGTTGTTTAGCCGGAAAATTATTGCCAGAAAATAATGCTTCTCCTACTGCTAGTACCCTATACCCGGCAGAAGTAAATTCATTGATGGCATTTTGAGTGGCTATTCTTGATTCACTATTTGCATTAGAGCAAGCTAGAATAGCTTCTGGTGCACCTTTTGCTGCAATAATTTTTTTTCCATCCGCATTTTCAAAAATATGGGTCATCATTGGGGGTCTTCCTTCTAATGGATATTCATGAATCATTTTATACAAAGGGCGTTCATCTATTTTGTTACTTTCTTTGTAAAGTTGATGCAAGGTTAATTCCATTGGATCAAAAGGGATGGGCTCACTTGCCCACATAGCTATATCAATTAACGGCTGATTTTCTGCCTGGTTAAGATTTATTTGCTCTAATAAAAAAGATTTTTGTGTGGCCGCATTATAAATAGCAGCAATGCTCATTTTATTTTCGGTAAGTGTGCCAGTTTTATCTGTACAAATAACCGTTGCACTGCCCAGTGTTTCAACGGTTTTCATTTGTTTTACCACAATCCCCATTTTCATTAGTCTCCATGCACCCAATGCCATAAATGTGGTAAACGCTACAGGAATTTCTTCTGGCAGTATACTCATAGCCAAAGTGAGTGCTTGTAGTAAGCTATTAAGTAAGTCTTTGTTAATGTTAAAATTGATGAACCAGACAACTAAAAAAACAATAGCACCAACAATGGCCATATTTCGAACAAATCGATTGATTTGTTTTTCTAAAGGAGTTTTCTCTTCTACTATAGATTCCAAGCTTTTCCCAATTCTACCTAGTTTAGAATCGTTGCCAATTGCAGTAATTTGGGCTATTGCTAAACCTGCCACTGCATAAGTGCCTCTATATATTTGATTGTCGTTGCTGTTATTACTCTTGCTAACTGCGAATGTTTCTCCAGTTAAAATGGATTCATTCACCAAAAAGTCGTTGGATTGAATAATTAAACCATCAGCAGAAACTGAATTACCTTCTTCAATTAATAGATAATCGCCAATAACTAGTTCGTCTACATGAATTGATACT
>JBKBWE010000214.1:0-5136 GCA_046289145.1 Sediminibacterium sp. | reverse complement strand
AATCTCTTGTAATTTTTTAATGTTAGCAGCATACTTATCATCTTCTAAATTGAAGAAGTTATAGTAAGTAACGCCTACGTTAAATGCAGCAATAGCATTGTTGTTGTTTTTGCCATAAGCTTTTTTGAAAGCATCAATTGCTTTACGATTAAACTTGTCAATGGTTGCACTGTCTACACCATCATTATTTCTTACAGAAACAAACACATCTCCAAATTGCAAATATTTAGTTTCAGTTAATGTTCCAGCAGCATCCATTTCATCATACAAGGCTGTTTTACCAGCTAAATCATAGTTCTGATCAATGTATTCAATTTCAAAATCTTCCCAGTTTTCCTTAGGATACACTTCTTTACCCAAGGCCATGTATTTTTCAAAACCTTCTTTATTCTTTTTCTTTGTATTGTAGTCAACTAAATACTTATAAATATCCGCAAAGCCCTCTCCTGTTACTTTACTTTCCGCTAAACGAGTGTAATATTTAACTGCGTCGTCAGGCTTTTGCGCATTCTGAAAAGAATAAGCACAGTACAAAATAGAAGTGGTATCAAATGGTTGTTGAGAGCTTGCCCATTTGTTCTTGAAGATATAATCACTGTAAATAACTGCTTTTTCAAATTCTTTAGAAGCAGCTTCGTATTTCTTCTCTTTAAAACTATTAATACCTACACCAAAAGAAGTAGCATACATATCAAAATAACCATCTGCACCTTTCTCTTTTACTTTAGCTAGAGCAGGATCCATTTCAGCATATTTTTGAAAAGCAGCGTGTGCGTCTTCAACAGCAGTTGGATACTTGGCTCTGGTTGCTTCATTTTGAAACAAAGCCGCATAAATTCTAGACTTCCAATAATAACCTTCCGCTTTTGCTTGGTTTTTAGGATCCGCCATAGACTTGTCTATTTCGGTCTTAGCGTCTTCAAACTTTTTTAAATAAACATTGGTTTCAACTTTTTTGAAATCCTGTGCAGTTGCAACTGAAATAATTGCAATGCTTAACAACAAGGAGAAAAAATACTTCATATGGTTGTTTTTAATCGTGTACTTAAATAATGGGTTCTTCGTTATTATCAATATTTAAACCAGCATCATCGCTAGCATTTTCCAAATCAGTAGAATCTGATAAGCCTTCAGCAACTTCACCGGCTTCGGCTATTGCTTCTTCAGGTACTTCTTCCACCACTTGCTCTTCAATTTGAGAGATAGCCGCTATTTCATCACCTTCATCTAGGCGAATCAATTTAACACCCTGTGTAGCTCTACCTGCTTCTCTAATATCTACAATACCTGTTCTAATGGTAATGCCCGATTTACATGTGATGATTAAGTCTTCTACTTCTTTTACATAAAGTATGCCAACTAAACTACCTGTTTTTTCGGTTACGTTAATGGTTTTAACACCTTTCCCTCCCCTATTGGTGATGCGATAATCTTCAATGGCGGTTCTTTTTCCAAATCCTTTTTCACTCACTACCAATATGGTTCTTTCAGTATCGTCCTTATTTACACAAATCATGCCAACCACTTCATCGGTAGCATCATCTACTTCAATACCCGCTACTCCAATGGCACCTCTACCAGTTGAACGCACTTTAGTTTCTGGGAAACGAATGGCACGTCCGCTTTTAACTGCTAACATGATTTCGCTAGAACCATTGGTTAATCTGGCTTCTAACAATTCATCTCCTTCTACAATAGTAATAGCATTCACTCCATTGGCTCTTGGTCTGCTAAAATCTTCTAATGAAGTTTTCTTGATAATACCTTGCTTAGTACAAAGAACGATATAATGATTCTGAACAAAATCAGTGTCTGCAATATTCTTTACATTAATGATTGCTTTCACTTTATCATCACCAGGTAATTGAATCAAATTCTGAATGGCTCTTCCTTTGCTTTGCTTCTCTCCTTCTGGTATTTCGTATACGCGCATCCAATAACATCTACCCTTTTCTGTGAAGAATAAAATGGTATCATGTGTAGACGCAACAAATAAATGTTCTACAAAATCTTCTTCTCGGGTTTTTGAACCCACTGCTCCTCTGCCCCCTCTTTTTTGTTGACGATATTCAGTGGCAGAAGTACGTTTGATATAACCTAAATGAGAAATCGTAATTACCACATCTTCATCTTCAATTAAGTCTTCAATACGCATTTCATCTGCTAAATATTGAATCTCACTCTTACGCGCATCCCCAAATTTATCTTTTACTTCAAGCAATTCTTTTCTGATTAACGCAAAGCGTAAATCTTCATTTGCCAATAGGGCTTTTAAGTCTCTAATGGTTGCAATTAAGCCATTGAATTCTTCAATAATTTTATCACGCTCCATTCCAGTTAATCGCTGTAAACGCAATTCTAGTATGGCTTTCGCTTGAATTTCAGATAATCCTTCTGCTTGTTTGTACAGCTCATCAGTTAAATCGGAGAACATAGCAGAATTCAAGTACCATTTTTCTTGGCTACTCTTGGTCATCAATGCTTCCTTCGCTTCATCAGGGGTTCTACTTGCACGAATCAAACGAATGACTTCGTCTAAATGATCCAATGCTTTTAAATAGCCTTCTAAAACATGCGCACGTTCTTCTGCTTTTCTTAATTCAAATTTGGCTCTTCTAATCACCACTTCCATTCTAAATTCAATGAAAGCTTTAATTAGATCATGCAAGTTCATAATGCCTGGACGACCCTTGCTTAATGCCACATTATTGATACCATAGCTGGTTTGTAATTCGGTGTGTTTGTACAATTGATTAATGACCACTTGCGCAACAGCATCCTTCTTTAATTCTACTACAATACGAGTACCATCTTTATTACTTTGGTTACCCACATCGGATATTCCATCTACAATTTTATTGATGGCCAATTGTCCAATTCGATCTGTTAAAGTATCACGACTTACCTGATAAGGCACTTCCGTAATAACAATCATCTCTCTTCCGTTGGGCTTGGTTTCAACATTACATCTTCCCCTCACTACTACCCTTCCTCTACCGGTCATTAATGCTTGTCTAACACCTTCCATACCATAGATCACTCCACCAGTTGGGAAATCAGGCGCTTTCACATAATTCATCAACTCTTCTATGGTAATATCTCTATTGTCAACATAAGCCACACATCCATCAATGACTTCGCTTAAATTATGCGGCATCATATTGGTAGCCATACCTACCGCAATTCCGGAGGATCCATTCACCAATAACTGAGGAATTCTTGCAGGCAAAACGGTGGGCTCTTCTAAAGAATCGTCAAAATTCAGTTGAAAATCTACCGTTTCTTTTTCAATATCATCCAACATGGCTTCTGCAATCTTTTGCAATCTTGCCTCAGTATAACGCATTGCTGCAGGTGGATCTCCATCTTGGTTACCAAAGTTACCCTGGCGGTCTACCAATGTGTAACGCATGGTCCATTCTTGAGCCATCCTCACCAAAGTATCGTAAATAGCACTATCACCATGTGGGTGATATTTACCCATTACTTCCCCCACAATACGGGCAGATTTCTTAAAAGGCTTATTGCTGTTGTTCCCCAACTCGTTCATCGCGTACAATACCCTACGGTGTACAGGCTTAAATCCATCCCTGACATCTGGTAGTGCACGACCCACAATTACCGACATTGAATAATCAATGTAAGCGGTCTTCATTTGCTCTTCAATATTGACCTGAATAATGCGGTCGTTATCGTTGGTTTGTTCTGGTATTAAGTTCTCTTCCATGTATCTTGCTGGTTCTACTTTTAATTCATTTTCAGGGGGAAAAATAGCCTCCTGAATGAAGGTTTGCGAAGATAGCTTTTTTAGGGGGTAAAAAGGCTAAAAAAGGCTGTTTTTTTACTGGTTTTATCCACAGTTTACACCCTATCTAAATGCTTGATTTTCATTGGTAGACACCAATTGTTCTATCTTTATTTTTTTTAAGTAATTCTTTATGCAAATTTTAGTTTTTGGCGCAGGTAAATCTGCCACAGTTTTAATTAGGTATTTAGGGGGTATAACTGCCAAAAAAAAATGGATTTGCACGGTGGCAGACCAAGACTTAAACACTTTAAACAGTAAAATTAAAGGCTATCCCAATTTACGTGCTGCGGCCCTTTCAATAGAAGACGAAACAGCCAGACAAGGATTGATCAAAGCAGCCGATATAGTGATTTCGCTATTACCACCGGGCTTGCATTTTTTGGTGGCCAAAGATTGTGTTGCCCTTAAAAAAAATTTATTGACCGCCTCTTATTTGGATACCCAAATAAAAAGTTTAGAAAAAGACATTAATGAAGCTGGTTTATTGTTCATTGGAGAAATGGGTTTAGACCCAGGCATTGACCATATGAGCGCCATGCAAATAATTGACCAAATCAAAGCACATGGCGGGCAAATAAGCTCCTTTAAATCGCATTGTGGGGGATTAATTGCGCCGGAGTCTGATAATAATCCATGGCACTATAAAATCAGCTGGAACCCGCGCAATATTGTAACAGCTGGGAAAGCAGGGGCCATTTATAAAGAAGAAGGTAAAGTGGTCAATAAAAACTATAACCAAATATTTATCAACTGTGCACAATTGACTATTCCGCAAGTAGGATCATTGGCCTATTATCCCAACAGAGATTCTTTATCGTATATTCCATTGTATCAGTTGGAAACAGCGGAAACTTTTATCAGAACCACTTTGCGCTATGCCCCTTTTTGTATAGGCTGGGAAAAAATGGTGCAAGCTCAATTAACTAGTGATGAGGAAATGGTTGATACGAATGGATTAAGTTATGCGCAATTTTTTCAAGATCACTTAAATAAAAATCAAGTGGAATTGAACAGCCCTGAATTAATTGAGCAGTTCCATTTTTTAGGCTTCAATGATCCCACCTTAATCAACAAAGGGACTTTATCGGTTGCTCAAATTTTACAAGAAATACTAGAGGCAAAATGGAAATTACAATCAGGAGACAAAGACCTGATTGTAATGTTACATGAATTAGAATATTCCATCAACAATAAAAAATTCGCCCTTAAAAGTTCGCTTGTAGTTAAAGGCGATGATGAACTGCATACAGCAATGGCAAAAACGGTTGGTTTGCCTTTGGGGATTGCAGCTGTTTTAATTTTAGAGAACAAAATTGCCATTAAAGGGT
>JBKBWE010000213.1:0-5156 GCA_046289145.1 Sediminibacterium sp. | reverse complement strand
GGTTTTTAAACAGGCCAAAACTGTGATGCCTTCTTTTAAACAAGTTTCGTAAATAGCATCATAGTTCCAGCTACCACTTCTAGTAGGGCTATATGTATAGCTTCCTTGCTTGTATTCTAATTTTTGCCAATCTAAATAATGTCTAAATCCACTGAATGATTTTACTGTATTTAATCTTTTTGGGTCAATAATAAATGGGTCTGTAAGTGGATCAGAAAAATTCCATTCGTATCCGTTAACTCCTAACAAGTTTGATAGTGGGATTTTTCTTTTTAAAACAGGGGTAGTTGCTGCTGGCGGAGTATAATAACCAAAGCATTCAATTTCAGAAGGGAAATCATTTTCCGCAATAATCATTAAGTACATAATATTTCTTGCAGCAACATCTAATTTAATAATATCAGGACGCTCTGGGTAAGGGCCAACCCAACGATCATATTTTGACCCGTCAAAAGAAGCAATTGCTTTTCTATTCCAATTACTATCTATTATGTAAAGTGTAAAGGGCTTGGTACTGATTCCATTCCAATCATAAAAACGAATACTATCAATAACCATTGATTCACCCTTTAAAAGGGGGTAATAAGATTCGTGTAAAGGAATTATTTTATCAAATTGGGCATCTACAGCCGTAAAAAGGTCTCCATCAAATAATTGTTGTAATCCCCTTTCAACATTCGTTAATTGGTACCATCTATTACCATCAATGGGTATTTTTTGTCTATTCTGTCCAAATGTTTCCGCAATTCCCACCAAAAAAAATAAAACAATAGCCAAAAGTTTTAATATGATTTTTGTATTCCAATTACCAAAGTGGTACATCATTAAGTATAAGTTATTGGGTTCGTGTGCAAATTAACCATGTTTACAGATAGTAGAGCCATTTTGTTGATTGGTTGTTGCATATAAACGAGACCTTTTGAAATAAAAAAACCGGTCAAGTTAAATTGACCGGTTAGATATGATTGATTGAGTAGAAGCTAAAACAAAAATTTGAACCCAAATGACAAAGGAGTAGTTAGGGTAGGATTGCTACCACCTAATGCCCCATTGTATACATTTTCTACATTCGCAACATGTGCAAGTGAAAAGTCAGTAACTGTTGTTTTATTGCCAGTTTTAGGAGTTAAAGTGGTTACAGAAAAGTTGGCTAAATTGTAGGAAAACTCTACACTAAAATGTTTCCCTAAAATCATGTCTAAGCCGCCAGAAGCAGCCAAGCCAAACTGACTAACTTTTAATTCACTTTGTTTTTCTTTTCCGCTAATAAAAGGTGCGGCTAATTGTCCAAAAAAGTACATACTTCCTGCTACGTTCCAATATTTTCTAACCAAAGGTTGAAAAACGAATAATCCTGTATTAGCAGTGGTGGTTGCTCCATTCACCGATTTAATATTTACAGTTCCAATACCCGCGCCAATTGCAACAGATGGAGACACAAAAGTTCCAATAATAGGTAATAGGGTAAAATTAGTGCTTTTAGTGGTGCCCGTTTTAGTTTGGGTATAACCAAATTGTGATGTGGCAAATGTGATGCCCTGTAATCCTTTTTTCTGTGCATTAGCCGAAAAACTTAATGCTGCAAACAAGGTAACTGCAAAAATCTTTTTCATATTTCTTTAAATTTTGAACAAAGTTATTTTTCAGCTATTTTATCAAATATGAGTAGATATATTTCCCAATATGATACTCATCATGTTTTTTTTAAATGGTAAAACCCACTAAGCCAACTATAGCTATCTTCGTTAAAACGATAAATGCTTGAATATGCTAATTAAGACTGCAATGCGTTCATTAATTGTTCTCTTTTTTGTTGGGATTTCAATAATTGCTCCAATTAAATTAACGGCACAAAATCCAGAATTGAATGGAAGTGCTGCCATTTTTCAACAACTACAAAAATTGCAAGTGTTAGGAAGTGTACTTTATATTGCAGCTCATCCAGACGACGAAAACAATAGTTTGCTTCCTTTTTTAGCAAGAGAGAAAAAATATAGAACAGCTTATTTAAGTTTAACAAGAGGAGATGGCGGCCAAAATTTAATTGGACCTGAGCAAGGAGTTGAATTAGGGTTAATTAGAACACAAGAATTATTGGCAGCTCGTCAAATAGATGGCGCTGAACAATATTTCACCAGTGCCTATGAATTTGGGTTCAGCAAAACAGCCAATGAAACACTTCAATATTGGGATAGAAGAAAAGTATTAGCAGATATGGTTTGGGTTATTCGAAAATTTCAGCCAGATATTATTATCAACCGATTCCCACCAGACGCAAGAGCTGGTCATGGACACCACGCTTCTTCTGCTGTTTTATCTATAGAGGCTTTTACTGCAGCTGCTGACCCCAATCAATTTCCTGAACAGTTAACTCAAGGAGTAAGTGTTTGGCAAGCCAAAAGATTGCTTTGGAATACATTTAATTTTGGAGGTGCAAATACTACCAATGAAAATCAACTGAAAATTGATGCAGGTGTTTTTAATCCATTCCTTGGCCAAAGTTATGGCGAAGTAGGAGGAGAAGCAAGAAGTATGCATAAGAGTCAGGGCGAAGGAAGACCAAGAAGAAAAGGACCAGTATTTGAATACTTTACTACAATTGCAGGAGATACCGCAAAAAATAGTTTAATGGAAGGAGTTCCAACTGATTGGAGTCGTATTCCAAATGCTGGTAAAGCCATTGAACAATCAATTCAACAAATTATTCAGCAATTTAATTTTGTACAACCAGCACAATCAATTACTGAATTAGTAAAATTACATCAACAAATTAAAGCCCTTTCGTATAATGGAATTTGGAAAGAGCAAAAACTTAAAGAAATTGAATCACTCATAATAGCCTGTTCTGGAATAGTCGTTGAAGCTACAACTGAATCAGAGTATGCAGTACCTGGAGAAAAATTGGGCATACAATTTCTAGTAAATAAACGAAGTGATGCATCTATACAATTAAGTAGAATAAAACTCCTTTCTAATAATAGTGTTGGGTACGATACTAGCATTAATAAGACATTGCAAAACAATACTAATTATTCAATTAATTATACTTATTCTGTTTCTGTAGATCAGCCTGTTTCTCAGCCATATTGGTTGGCAGCGCCAATGAAAGATATGGGTACTTTTGATGTGTCTAATTATCAGTTTATTGGAAGGGCTAATTCACTTCCGCCTTTTACTGCACAGTTTATATTTTCTTTAAATGGAATTGAGTTTGTTGTAGATAAGCCTATTCAATTCAAGTTAGTAGATTTGGTTAGAGGAGAAATTTTTCAGCCACTAAATGTAATTCCTCGTGTTGTTGTAGAATTAGATAAAAATGTGTTGCTTACCAATGTACAAACGCCTAACAAAAAAAATCTTTCTACTCCAGCTTTATTGTTACAATTTAAAACCAATTTCACTTTGTCTAATATCCCAGTTACTATTAGCTTGAAAGAAGGAGAGAAATTTCTTTATTCTAAAGATTCTACAATGAATTTTATAGCTGGGAATATTTATCCATTTGCAGTTAATTTAAATGCAGCTTTAGTAAAGCAAAAACCGGAAAACATTTATGCAGAAATAAAATTTACTATTAACGGGAAAAATTATGCTTACGACCAATTACTTAAAACCATTAAATACGACCATATTCCTTCTATCAATTACTTATATAAAGATCAAGCAAGAGTGATACACGAACCAATTCAATCTATCCCTAAGCGTGTTGGATATATTGTTGGTGCCGGAGATAAAGTACCAGAAGCGCTATTGCAATTAGGACATACAGTTGAGTTTTTATCTGAATCAGATATTGTTGAAACTAAATTAGCTGCATATGATGTTATTGTAGTAGGTATAAGGGCATATAATATTCATGAATGGTTGACCAATAAGAATGAAGTAATCAATCGGTATATTCAGCAAGGGGGGCATTTGATTGTTCAGTATTTAAAAAGTAACTTGGTGGGCAACAAAAGAGTAAAAGTTGGACCTTATGATTTTGCCATGTCTAATATACGGGTTACCGAAGAAAAGGCACCTGTTCAAATGCTACAATTAAATCATCCGATATTAAATTTCCCCAATAAAATTGTAGATAAAGACTTTGATAATTGGGTGCAAGAAAGAAGTACCTACCAGATGGAGCCTGTTAAAGCACCTTATGAATCAATATTGCAAATGAATGATCCGAATGACAAACCCACAAACGGTAGTTTAGTAACTACAAAATATGGGAAAGGCAATTTTACTTATGTGAGCTTAGTATTGTTCAGGCAATTGCCTGCGGGAGTAGCTGGCAGCTATAAATTATTAGCTAATTTGGTATCAATGGCTCCCAATAAATAAGTTATGCAACCAAGAAAAAAAATAAGTTTTTTTATGTTAGTGATTATAGGAGTGGTCATTGGCTTATTTTTAAAAAACGTAAAAGCAGGTTTGTTAATTGGATTAGCTTTAGGATTACTAGGGGGTGGTTTACTTAGTTCTAAATCAAAAAGATGAAAGAGAAAATACCTTTATTTAAGTCATGGAAAAGCTGGTACATTTTTGTGTTACTGGTTTTATTGGCCCAAATACTTTTTTTTGATTGGTTTACAAACTTATTTAAATGAGAACAGCTGATTGGGTCATTTTAATTCTCACGCTTACGGGCATCATTGCCTATGGGGTTTACAAGAGCAGAACCAGCAAAGACATGGAAGGTTATTTTTTAAGTAACCGAAATATGCCTTGGTATATTGTATTGTTGAGTATTATGGGTACCCAAGCTAGTGCTATTACTTTTTTATCGGCACCGGGACAAGCATTTACAGATGGAATGCGATTTGTTCAATATTACTTTGGAATTCCAATAGCCATGGTGGTTTTGTGTATCACTTTTGTTCCATTATTTAGCAAGTTAAAAGTAATTACTGCTTACGAATTTTTAGAGCAACGGTTCGATTTAAAAACAAGGGTGTTTACTTCCTCATTGTTTCTATTATCTAGAGGCCTTTCAACAGGTATTAGCATCTATGCGCCCTCTATCATTTTATCATCATTAATGGGGTGGGACATTTTTTATACCAATATTGTGATGGGAGGAATGTTAATTGTTTATACTGTTTCGGGTGGAGCAAAAGCGGTTGCCTATACCCAACAGTTGCAATTGATTATCATTTTCATAGGGATGT
>JBKBWE010000212.1:0-5160 GCA_046289145.1 Sediminibacterium sp. | reverse complement strand
AAAAACATAAGTTCGTTGAACCTACACTAACAGAACATTTATTCTTTATAAAACCATCGGCTACTGCAAAGTCGATTAAAGTAAAAGCCACCGATCGATTTGGAAAAATATTTGAAGAAGTGATAATGATCAGTTGATATCTGGGGGCAGACATCAAAAAAAGGGCACCGTTATCTAGCGGTGCCCTTGTCAATTATATAAGTGAATTAATTATCTATTCATGCTGGCCAAAAACTCTTCGTTGTTTTTGGTTCCACGCATACGCTTGAGTAATTCGTTCATAGCTTCTTCAGGATTCATATCATTTAAGAATACACGCAGAATATTCATTCTTTGTAATACATCTTTATCTAATAATAAATCATCTCTACGAGTAGAAGAACCCACTAAATCGATGGCAGGGAAAATACGTTTGTTGGCTAATTTTCTTTCCAACTGTAATTCCATATTACCTGTACCTTTGAATTCTTCAAAAATTACTTCGTCCATTTTACTACCAGTCTCTACTAATGCAGTTGCTAAAATGGTTAATGATCCACCATTCTCAATTTTACGCGCAGCACCAAAGAATTGTTTGGGCTTTAATAATGCGTTGGCTTCCACACCTCCACTCAACACTTTACCACTTGAAGGGGCAACAGTATTATGCGCTCTGGCCAAACGAGTAATAGAATCTAATAAAATCACCACATCGTGTCCGCACTCTACCAAGCGTTTTGCTTTTTGCAAAGCAATGGCAGAAACTTTTACGTGCTTTTCAGCAGGCTCATCAAAAGTTGAAGCAATTACTTCTGCATTTACGCTGCGCTCCATATCGGTTACTTCCTCAGGACGTTCATCTATCAATACCACCATTAAATAACACTCTGGGTGATTGGCAGCAATGGCATTGGCCACTTCTTTCAACAACATGGTCTTACCCACTTTTGGTTGAGCTACAATCAATCCACGCTGACCCTTACCTATTGGAGTAAATAAATCAATAATACGGGTGCTATAGTTGGTAGGCGAAGTAAATAAATTCAGTTTCTGAAAAGGAAACAAAGGGGTTAAGTAATCAAAAGGCACGCGATCACGTACTTCGTCGGGGCGCTTACCATTGATGAAATCTACTTTTAATAAAGCAAAATATTTTTCCCCTTCTTTAGGAGGACGAACAGATCCTGTTACCGTATCCCCTGTTTTTAAACCAAATAATTTTATTTGAGAAGGAGATACATATACATCATCTGGAGAAGACAAATAATTGTAATCGGAAGAGCGTAAGAAACCATAACCATCAGGCATCATTTCTAACACACCTTCGCCAGGAATAACCCCTTCAAATTCAATATTGAAAACGGGTTCTTTTTTAACGGGTTGATGTCTAGGACGATCTTGTTGTAAAGTGGTTTCAGGGGCTTGTGCCGCTTCAGTATTGTTGTCGCTGGCTTCCAATGTTTGAATAATGGCCGCAGCAATATTTGCTGTTGGGTCGTTCTCCGCCTGATCATTATTATTGGTTTCAACTGCTTCTGCAGGCTTATCTAATCTTGGTTTTGGGCCAGGCCCAACCGGTCCTTTTTTAGGTGGCATGGCTTTTTTGATGGGTCGGCTAGGTCCTGCTGGTTCGTTGTTTTTTATTTCAGGGGGATTAGAAGCCGCTGATATAGCTGGAGTTGGAGCGACTTTTGCTGCTTTCGCTATAGGCGCTGGTGGCGCTTCTTGCATTACCTCTGCCTCTTCTGTAGAACCAGTAGATGTTTTAAAATTAACGGCCTTCTTAGGACGACCCGCTTTTTTAGGTGCACCATTTTCTTTTGCAGTACTTTCTTGTACAGCTTGAGAATCAAGGATCTTGTAAATCAAGCCTTGTTTGTCTTGTTTTTTTGCACCAGTAATTTTTAAACGTTCTGCTATATCCAGTAACTCTGGTAGTAGCATGTCATTTAACTGAAGAATGTCATACATAAATGGAAAAATTGTTTGGGGGGTATCAAATTCAAACTATAAAAAAGGTTAATCCAGTCTAAGGAAAAAAAACTCAGAAAGGTTTATTGGGTTGATTTGGAAAGAGAGTAACTGAAATTTTGGAGCTCATTAACGGGCTAATCAGCATTGTTTCCACTGCAATGTTACTAAATATTTAATAAATACTAAAAAATGCTTTAAATGTTTTTTAGGTAGATAGTTTGTGAAGGGAAGGCAAATTCGATTTGTTTCTCTTTAAAACAGTTGGCTATAGATAAACAAATTTCCTGATGTATATCCATATATTTAATAAAATCGTCACTTAAAACAAAATATACAATTTCAAAATTAATGCTTGAATCCGCAAAAGCCAGTAAATGACATCGAATTAATTCAGTATCTGCTGTATTGGTGATTATACCTTTTATTAATTGGGGTATTTCAGCTAGTAGATTTGGATTTGTATCGTAAGTAACCCCGATTGAAAATAATTTTCTTCTTTTTTCTAACCGTTTAAAATTTTTAATAGTGGCTTTTACAATTTCCGAATTAGGCACAATTAATTGCTCACCACTGATACTTCTAATATGAACAGTTTTTACACCAATTTTTTCTATTGCACCCTGTTCAGCACCTACTACAACAAAGTCGCCCACTTCAAATGGTTTGTCAAAAAAGATGACAAAATAACTAAACAAATCACCCAAGATATTTTGGGCAGCAAGGGCAATAGCAATTCCTCCAACACCTAATCCAGCAATGATGGTGGTAATATCATAACCAAGATTACTTGCTAAAAATAGAATACCCAAAAACCAAATGATAACCTTAATTACAGTAAGAATTCCTGTTAGCTGTTTCATTCTTCCCGAAGGTTCACCCTTTATATCCATATAGGTCTTTACACCATAATAAAGGGCATAATTGATCATATTAACTACAAAAATCATTGTAACCAAACTTACAGCTACACTTAGCACTTTGTCTGCTTTAGTAGAAATGGTTAGAAGCTGAATTAGGGAATAATTCAATATTAAATAAACAATGGGTACAGCAAAACGATCAAAAGCACTTACTAATACATCGTCAAACTGATTGGTAGTATTAGCAGCCCATTTATGTAGTTTTTTAACTGCTATTTTTTTGATGATCCTTAAAAGTATCCAGGTAAGAAACATCCCTCCTACTACTATAAAATATTTCTCTAAACTGTTGCCCCAATAAATCGTATCTAAAAATTTTTGCATAATAATCTGTTTTATTCAACCTGAATCGCTAAAAGGGTAATAGCTAGGCACTTGATTGTCTTATATTTGCAAAAACCTTGCCCAAAAGGCTAATAATCATAAAAAGATGTTTAACACTAGAATCAAAATAAAAACCCTGTTGGCTGATGGAAAGCCAGGAGATCAGGTAACGGTAATGGGATGGGTGCGGACTTTCCGCAACAACCAGTTTATAGCCCTGAACGACGGCAGCACCAATAATAATTTGCAAGTGGTGGTTGCGTTGGGTTTATTAAACGACGAAACCTTGAAAAGAATAACAACAGGTGCATCGCTGAAAGTAATAGGAGAAGTGGTTGAGAGTGTAGGTAAGGGACAGACTATAGAAGTGAAAGCGGTAACATTAGAAATACTAGGAGATTCAGATGCAGAGAAGTATCCGCTCCAACCGAAAAAACATAGTTTAGAATTCCTAAGAGAGAAAGCCCATTTGCGTTTTCGTACGAATACATTTGGTGCGGTATTTCGTATTCGTCATTCATTGGCATTTGCGGTACACCAATTTTTTAATGATAAAGGGTTTGTGTATTTGCATACGCCTATCATTACTGCGAGTGATGCAGAGGGTGCTGGTGAAATGTTTAGGGTAACTACATTACCAATGGATGGCTCTGCACCAAAAGACGCAGCAGGTAATATTGATTATACAGAAGACTTTTTTGGAAAGAGTACCAACCTTACCGTGAGTGGACAATTAGAGGGAGAGTTAGGTGCTATGGCATTCTCAGAAATCTACACTTTTGGGCCAACATTTAGAGCAGAGAATTCGAATACAACCCGCCACCTGGCTGAGTTCTGGATGATTGAGCCTGAAATGGCTTTTCATGATATAGAAGATAATATGAACTTGGCAGAAGAATTTATACAATACCTGATTCGTTATGCAATGGAGCATAATAAAGAAGATTTGGAATTCTTAGACCAGCGTTTAGCAGAAGAAGAAAAACAAAAGCCACAGAACGAACGCGCAGAAATGGGTTTATTAGATAAATTGAATTTTGTTATTAGCAATCAGTTTGAGCGCATCACTTATACCGAAGCAATTCAAATTTTATTGGATAGCCCAGCTTATAAAAAGAAAAAGTTTAAGTACGATGTTAGTTGGGGAATTGATATGCAGAGCGAGCACGAACGCTACTTAGTAGAGAAGCATTTTAAAAAACCAGTTATTGTAACAGGGTATCCAGCAAAAATCAAAGCATTTTATATGCGATTGAATGATGGATGTGAACCAGGTAAGGAAACGGTAGCAGCAATGGACATATTAGCGCCAGGTATTGGAGAAATAGTAGGAGGCTCTCAAAGAGAAGAGCGTTTAGAAAAGCTAGAAGCAAGAATGGCAGAAATGCATATTCCTACAGAAGAAATGAGCTGGTATTTAGATACCCGTCGCTTCGGAACCGTACCACACGCGGGTTTTGGCTTGGGATTTGAGCGAATGGTGCAGTTTGTAACCGGTATGACCAATATCAGAGACGTGATTGCATTTGCAAGAACTCCAAAGAATTGCGAATTCTAAAGAAAAATAATGGTGGATAATGCGTGAATAACCATTCCACTCCTTATATTTGCAGCCCCGAAGGGGAAATATCTACGGAAGGTGCGGTAGCTCAGTCGGTAGAGCAAAGGACTGAAAATCCTTGTGTCGCCGGTTCGATCCCGGCCCACACCACCCAAACAACAGGAAACCCACGCTAGTCGTGGGTTTTTCTATTTAGTGCACAGTTCCGTGCGCGGTGTATCTTTTTTTAGATCGTTGTTCTCCCAATGAGATTTCATGATATGAGCGTGTTCTTCCCCAGTAGCTTTGATATAGGTTCTAAATGACTTTTCGGTTTTATGACCACTAATAGCCATAATGGTTAGAAAAGGAATCCCCATCAAGTACATATTTGTACAGAACGATCTTCTGGCGGTGTGGGTC